>NZ_JAVAMR010000026.1:0-55408 GCF_030731025.1 Microbulbifer sp. 2205BS26-8
GGGCCTGATCCATATGAATGGGCGGATTTATGATCCGCGTCTGGGTCGCTTTATGCAGGCGGACCCGTTCATTCAGGCCGCAGCGGATACCCAGATGTACAACCGCTATAGCTATGTGCGGAATAATCCGCTGAATGCAGCGGACCCCAGTGGGTATTTCCTCGATAAAATATTCAAAGGCCTGAATAAACTGCTCGGGGATTTTGCTCCCTTCGTTTCAATAGCACTTCTGGCGATACCGGGAGTTGGTGCTTGGGCTGCCGCTTCGTGGCAGAAAGCTTTTACATTCGGCTTTGTAACAGGAGGCATATCCAGCGGTAGTACGAGAGGTGCGATAATTGGCGGTGTGAGCGGGGCTGCTTTCCATGGGATTGGTAATAAATTCACCGCCAAATCAGGGTTCTTCGAATCTGATGGTTTAGGTCATATTGCTACTCATGCGACAACAGGTGGTGTGGTTTCTGTGCTACAGGGTGGTAAATTCGGCCACGGTTTCTTTAGTGCGGGCTTGACCAAGAGCTTGACGCCCCATATACAAGGTATAGGTGGAGATAGCTTTATTGTTGGAGGTTATAATATAGCTGAGGCGACTGCGGCAGCCATTATTGGTGGGACTGCATCAAAGCTTACCGGTGGGAAGTTTGCCAATGGTGCGACGACAGCAGCCTTGGCGAATATTTTGAATAATCAGTCAAGTAGGATCAGAGAGTCTGAGAAAGCTAAAAATGCACAAAAGACCAGCCTGTTTAACTATATGAATGTTTGGCTCGGCAGTGCAAACATGTCTTGGTTTAAGACAAATTACGCAGTAGAGCATCAGCTTTGGGAGTTATACTCTCGTGGGCTTAGCGATCAGTGGACTCCTGAAAAAGTTGTTAATGCTATCAATAATTTTGATGAATTTTATCATGATGAATTAATCTCAGCGATAGATAGAATTAATGACGGACTTTCTTCTCAACTTGGAGATATTCCGAAGGGTGCAGCACAAAGTGCGCTCCTTGGTGCAGTAGCCAATACTGCAGTAGTAAGTTCTGTGAAGTCATATGGTACGATTAAGGATGGAGCTAATTTGATGACTGCAGCAAAACAAATTGGGATGGCAATAGAGAATTCTGATGGTCCCTATGTTATGACGTATAAAGGTAATTAACTTATGAAATATTCTTTGTTTTTAATGGCAATATTAGTTTTGGCTAGGCCAGTTTTTGCAGAAGATAAAGAGTTTCGAGATTTGATAACCTCACATGAAACCAATCTCGCTTTTATGTACGACCTTCTTGAAAAAGGTATAGACCCAAATAGAGAGGCACAGCTATACACTAACTTACTGGTTGGTTGGGTTTCTTTTGCATCTGTTGCTGTTAAATACAACATTCAATCAGATATGCTAACACCTCGCAGAGTGTGCGAAATGACTCAGCTGATGGATGTGACGTATCCAAAGTTATTGAATTCCCCAAAAGGCGCATATCCGATACAAGTGGTTTCTTACGCACATAAATCCGCTATTTCTGCGATGAAGTCGATCGCTTCAGAATACCGAATCGATTGCGAGGAATACTTCAAAGTAAAAACAAATCTTAAAGGGCGATTGGGAGAGCTTAAAGAGCATGGAGATTCTTGATTGGGCTTTAATTAGAATAACGTGCACAAAAGGGGAATGAGCCGAGTATCTTAGGCTTTATCAAGGAAGAAGGCGTTAATGTTCTTCTTCGCACAGGCCAAGTGATCGGTGGTACTGGCCAAGTATTACTTGGCGGTGCAATTTGTACCGGCGGTATTACCTGTGCTGCTGGAGGCGTTCTCGCGTTAAAAGGAGCAGATAATATTCAAGTAGGTCTTCGCGGTACAGATAGTTTTTCTGAGCAGCTCTTGATCGATGTTACTGGCAGTGAGCAGGCCGGAACACTAATCAATGCAGGTCTTGATTTGGGTACTTCTGTAGGCGGCTTAGTGCGAAGTGTCCCTAAAATAAGTGCATACGGAACAGCGTACAATGCGGCATGGTATAAAGGTGTTCCGGGCTATTATGAGCCGGCCTTTAATCAGGCTACGAATACTGCCTTAACAGTTGAACTATTTTCGAGTGGGTCCACTATTTACAGTACTGTGGATTAAAGGTGGTAAGAGTGGATATTTTAATACTGGTGGCATACATATTGTTGCTTAGATTGGTTTTATTTTTATTTTTCAGGAGGTTTACTTCCGAAATCAGCACATACGGTTTGGTAATTTTTTTGTTGATAATGGCTTTTGCTGTGCCGTTACCGATTATGCTTGTCAAGAAAGAAGTTGTTGTTAATAGCGTTCCTAATATACTTTTATCTGGAGTATCTATTTTTTATTTTGCATTTGTAATTTCAAGAAAACTTAACCAGTGGAAGAGGAAATCGTAAGATAGGTGGCAAGCACGGGCGCCGCTTTCAGATTGCACCCAAAGCCAGCGATTAATAAATTGTTTCTATGCGCCACGTTCTCTCTTTTTAGCTGCTTGGCGCTGTAAAGACTGCTTGGCTTGATGCTTTAGTATCAAGCCCTCTAATACAGCTTGAGCGACTGCCAACCTATACAGTTTGATCGAGACCGCCAAGGTTAATGGACTGGAGCCATATCAATACCTCAGAAAGGTGTTTACGCAACTGCCCCAGGCAGAAACCGTGGAGCAGATTGAGGCATTGCTACCCTGGAATAGCAAGAGTGGGGTTGCTTAGGCGCTTACGAAAGTGCGAAGGAAGCAGTTCTAGATTTAGAGTATGAAATGAAGAGAAGTGTTGGTCTAGAGTAATTTAAAATGTCGATGAGTTTATTTGTTATTTTGGCCCTAGAGAGTGAGCCGGTGACAAACGATCTTAATAAAGCCTCAAAGGAGCTTGGTTACAATATTGAATACTCGGACAATATTGAACTTAAAGAGCAATCGGGTTTCTTGCCGGTTGTTTTAAATTCAGAGAAGACCGGTGTTGAAATCTACTCTTACCCAGATTCAGACCTTCCCGAAGCTCTGAATAATGTAACCGATATTTCATTTAGCAAACCGGTGGTGTACCAGTTGAGTTTTGGTGAAAATCCGATGGAAGGCGCTACGGCATTTACGACGGCTGCAATCCTTTGCGAGACATATGACTGCGTTGCTATTGAGGGTGAAGGTGGTCGGGTGTTGACTCTGGAGCAATTAAAACAGGGTGCAGAGATGTTTCAGGAATAATAAATCGGAGGGGCACCATGCGAAAAATAAATAGGGCATGCATGATAGAAACCCCGCTTTGCGGGGCTACTCGTTTTAGTCAGTAGTAAAAATCAATTGTTTGTTGTAGATCGCAAAAGAACACTTTATTTGAAAACTTCAATATAAGCAGCCCGATTACAAAAAGAAGCATCATCGTAACTAAATATAGAGACTAGCTTTCCTGTACTTAATGCCATTAAAGCCGCACTATAAGCCCGATTATGAATACCTTCATTATGTCCATCGTTACCCGACAAAGCGAGCGGAAAAGTAATTGTCTCTCCACTACATAGACCACTGCCATTAGCCGTTTTTACAGTAAAAGACTTGGCATTTGCTCCAGTATTGGCTACAGATGTTATTTCCACTTCTAGGGCAATATAACCTGATGATGCCAACGCTTTCATTGAGAATAAAGTACAAACCAATAATAATAGTTTTCTTTTCATCATATACATCATTTTCAAATAAATCTTCGGTTCATTTTAACTAAAAACAAGAGTTATTGCCAATTCTGACGTTCAACAAGCCTGATTAAGCAGCGCTTTGACCGGCTATTGTCGACTCCTCTCTATCCTTAAATTTCACTCCGGTGATGACCTGGACAAGGTAGTCGAAGCCCCGGAGCTTTTTGAGGACGTGGGCCGTCTTGTTTAAGCAATTTTACCAGATCCTAAGTGAGAATTCTATTAGGAGGTTCTCAAGATGGCCATTCAGCGAAGTTCAAAAAGGCGTGTCGCCAATTGAGAAATTTGAAAGTGTACAGAGCTCTCTGGCTGCGCTTCTAACTTACGCTGCTGCGGCAACCCCAACTCTCTCAAGTTGGATATTCCAGGGTAACAATACCTCATAATCTTCAACGGATTGGCAGTGAGGAATTTTCTCAAGCACCTTCACATAATACCTGCAGGGGTCAAGGCCATGGAGCTTGGCTGTGCGAATCAAACTGAAGTGTAGGCACAGCGCTTTAGCGCCATTGACCAAAGCGCTGCATGATCAAGCCTGTTGAACACCAGAATTGACAATAACTCTGGTTCGCCAGGTAGCGTATTCATTCTTCCACTGCCCCTTCAAGCGAGCCACCGTACTGGCTGATAAGCCCTTCGCTTCCGGACCAACCAGTATCGATAGGGCCTCTTCCATCTCGCCGGTTGAAACGCCCTTCAGGTATGACCACGGCAGCGCCGCCTCCAACGAGCGGGCCTTGCGCACATACGGCGGTACCAGGGCTGAGCGGAAGGTTACCGGCTCTCCATCCTTGCTGCGGGTCTTCGGTACCTTCACCTTTACGGGGCCAATCCCGGTCTGTATGTCGCGCTCAGGCAAGTGGCCATTGCGAACAACGGCAGCACGGTCATCGTCCAGGCGGCGATTCTTAAACCCCTCCATGAAAGTGGACAGCTCGGCCTCTATCGCCTGTTGTAGAAGCTCCCGTGCGCCCCGGCGCAGCAATTCAGTCAGCGGGTCTGCGGTTTCCTGTCGACCTGTAAACTCAACAACGGTATTCTTATTCATAGCGGCGTATTCCTGATTGGTTTCATTGTTTGGCGACAACAAATCAACCAGATACGTTGCTTTCTTTCAAACACTTAAACACCAGATTCGGTTATAACTCTTAAAAACACTTCTTTACTTAGGTGTGGCTCTTTTGGCAGGTGTAATCGCTTGGATTTGGGTTGAAATTACCAGGAGTAATGAGCTAACTGTGATAGCAACTGACCCAGTCACGCCAGCTAATCGCGGTTTCTTGGAAGCTCTCACTGACTACCGTCAGGATCACAAGAATTTTTGGAGGTTATTCATTTCCGGCGAGGGGTACACAGTGCCAGGTATTCCTAAATTAGCACTGTAGGGTGAGCTAAAGGAGTTTGCTTCAAGAAATTTTCTTATCTGTGACACGGGGATACATATTGAGAAATTTGCACTTGATATGGGCAGCCATAAGTACAATAGGTATTATGTTCAAGCGTACAATGCAAAACTACTAGAGCTGGTCACCAGTGAGCAGCCTTAACAAGTTAAAGTCTCGGATTTGGTAAATCTGTCCCCTTTTTTGAAAATAGAAAAAAGCCGCCAACACACTCCGATTGTTGCTGTCAGTGTTATGTGCACATAACGAACATGAAGAATGAGGTTTAAAAACTTAGGGCCTGTCTACACAAATCAACCTATCTGCAATCAATGAAAAGCTGATGGAAAAACGAAAAATCACATCCGACTTGTCAAAACGGCTGAATATCCTTCGAAATCCCTTTAATCGACGGAACAAGCGCTCAACTTCATTTCTTTTTTTGTACATTTCACGGTCATATTCCCACGGTGCCAGTCGACTTACCTTAGGAGGGACAACCGGAGTCATACCAAGATTCCAGTACAAGCTGTCGGGTTTCATCTCCCTCATAAGCTTTGTCCATGATGACGCTAATACTTCCCCAGCCGTTATTCTACAACGTTTTCACCAAGCTTCTACCTTCTGGCGCATCGCATCACCAGATTGACCGGGAGACAGAGAGAATGTCACCGCAGTCCTGTCATCCGCGGCCACCATGTGAATTTTAGTTGTCCATCCGCCTCTTGATTTTCCGATGGCTTGAGGACCGTTTTTTTAATGCACCTGTGCCGTCTGGATGGACCTTAACAATCGTGCTATCCAGAGACACCCGATCAACTTGAATATTGATAACGTCCGCCTCCTGTAGCACTGCAAAAACATAGTCCAAAACACCTTTTTTAGCCCAGCGATTAGCTCTCATGTAGATGCTATGCCACTTGCCAAACCGTTCCGGGAGACCTAGCCACTTGCAGCCATGCTCAACTATGTACAAAATGGCATTAATGACTCCTATATTCGGTATTTTGACGTTACCACGCTGCACAGGCAAAAGGTGTTCAATAACTTCGAATTGCGCTTTTGTAATTTCCAAAAGCGCAAACTATAACAAACTTTGTGTAGACAGTCTTAGCCTATGAGTAGAACATAGGTTACAGCGTAAAAACGCCCCCAAGATGATTAGGGAAAGGGGTTGCACAATGTTGCGCTCAAGGGGCGAGTATCTACTTCGCGTATTGTGCACCCATATAGGGGGCCATCCATAGATCCTGGAACACCCAGATTACTCGTAGCAATAAAAGCGATATCCCAATTGTCTAGGAGATCACACAACTGATTTCTATTAGCTATTGCTTCTTCGTACCTAATCGGAACGCCTCTACCTCCACAGTTTCTTTCAGGGTCGAAACGCTCAACATATGCTCCTTCAATAACACTTTGAATATTAGCAACATATGGTTTAAAAGTTTGAACTTTACATAGTGCTCTTGTTAGTTGGCGGCTGTCACTCTCAGATAATTGACAGTTGAAACCAGTACGCTCCAGTGAGGCACCGTCTGACAAAGCCACTGTGTCACCATCATTGAGTAATGCACAAAATTCATCTGCGTTATTGAGGACCTCGGTATAGCTTACTATAAAAGAATCTTCCGGACAGACTGAGCTAATCGCTTGAATCTCAGAATCAGCATGTGCGCCAACTTGACAAATAAAATAAAGACAAGCAACTTGCGCTGCCCCTAAAAATTTCTGCTTCATATTAGGCACCTATCTCTTTATAAGATCTTGGTTTATGGTTCCAACAATGAGCTATGATCCAATTTGGTGCTTGAAAGGATTGAAAATAAGCGGTGTACCTGACTGATTTATTGTCGTCAAACAAGACAAGCAACCAAGAGGACAGGTCATTATGGACGAGAGTAATAGTTGTTGAGCTGACAGGTCAAGGGAAAAATGCGACAGAGTTGCTCAAACGAGGCGCAAGAACTCTGATAGAAGGCGATACAGGCCGAGTTAACGCAATTTCTAAACACTTTTAAAAGTCGAAGGCTCGCAGATATGCGTGCTGCAATGGTGCGCAATGGCTATTAGCCTGTAGTGGCCAACTATTAGCTTTTTCATAATTTTACCTGCTCTTTCAGTGGGAGGAATTGTTATAGCCTTCTCTCTGCCCAAGTGGCTATTAGCTATAACGATCGTCTTTCTAGTTTTTATCGGAGAGCGAGGACTTAGGAGATGGGCACAAATTCTTTCACGCAACGACGAAAGCAATAATTGAGGTTGTATGCACATAACAAGTTGATACTGTACGCTACGTCTTTACGGGCCTCAACCGGTCGCTTGAATCCCCCCGTGTTTCTCGGAGGCTAACTTTCTTGAGAGAATTAGCCAATGAGCAAACGACCTGGATACTCCCCCGAAGTACGGGAAGGCGCAGTTCGCATGGTGTTGACCGGCGAGCACGAGCATCAATCACGCTGGGCAGCAATCACATCTATTGCCTCCAAGATCGGCTGCACACCCGAGACCCTACAATCATGGGTCAACAAGATGGAAGTCGACAATGGTACTAAGCCCGGCACCACCAGCAGTGACGCAGCCCGCTTTAAAGAGCTGGAGCGCGAAGTCCGCGAGCTGAAGCGCGCTAACGAGATCTTGCGCAAGGCTGCCGCTTTTTTCGCCCAGGCGGAGCTCGACCGCAAACGAAGCCGCTACGGCGACATGCGCGTGGTCACGACAATCCCCGAGGAAAAGGCGAGAAACTTTGCAGCATCGTTAACGGCTCTACTGTCAGGAAATTACAGCGAAAGCAAGATCGATATGACTGAGGCCGTCAATCGCAAGCTGAAAGGCTGGTCAGCGTTCTATCAGTTCACTGACTTCAAGGCCAAAATCTTCAGTCGCATTGACGGAATTGTTTTCTGGAAAATGGCCCACTGGCTGGGCCGCAAATACCGCTCTCGACTAAAACCGTTGATGCGTCACTGGTTCAAAAGGCCGGCACCGGGTCAAAGTAAGACTTGGGTGCTGTACGGCAAGACAAATCAGGGACACTTCTGTGGTGCCATCTTGTACCGGCTTGTCGGGCGGGGTAGCCGGCGGTTCCGCTGGCGCCTTCCTGAAGGTAACCCATACCAAAGGAATGAACTCCGGAATACATGGACTTCGCGCTTTCCTGAAGTGGCAATGGCATTTGCCAGCGGCTAAATGGAGAGCCGGATGCGCTGAAAGGTGCACGTCCGGTTCGGAGAGGAGAGGCAGGGAGATAGTTCGACTACGCCCTGCCTCTTACTCTACTTGCAACTTGGTCTGGTTTTGTTTATGTCGCATTCGTTGTCGACGTATTCTCCCGCTCTATTGTTGGCTGGCGCGTGTTAAAGAGCCTTCAAACCGACATTGTGCTTGATGCTCTGGAGCAGGCACTGTGGGCACGAGGCAAACCCCGCGGCGTTACCCATGACCTGGGTCGACTGGTTTAACCATCGCCGCATTCTTGGGCCAATTGGCGATATGCCTCCAGCTGAATACGAAAACCTGTATTATCAACAAACCGAGTCTTCCCAAGCGGCATGACTCAAATCAAATTGCCTCCGACAAACCCGGGGGGATTCAGACGTTAGTTTCGGGTTCTTTTATGGATGGGCAATGCCTTGCCCGATAGGCGATAAGAGATCGTTGCCACCAGCTGAAACAGTTCCCTGTGAATCGCCCCGCCGCCCGCATTATCCCCCTTCTGCCGGAGTTTTACCGGGGCTCGACTTTACCCAGCGCCCAAAAAGAATGCCTACTTCAAACAACAGCCACATAGGCAGGGCCAGCAGGGATTGGGAAATCACATCCGGTGGTGTCAGCAGCATACCGATCAGAAAACATCCCACAATTACATAGGGGCGTTTTTGCGCCAGCACCTTGGCGTCCACCGCACCACTCCAGATCAGCAGCACGGTTGCAATGGGAATTTCAAAGGCAAAACCGAAAGCAAAAAACAGCTTAAGCACCAGGTCAAGGTAACTGCGCATATCCGGCATGACCTTAATATCCGCAGGCGCCGCCCCCACAAAGAAATCAAATAAAATGGGGAATACCACAAAGTAGGCGAAGGCAATGCCCGCGTAAAAAAGCACTACGCTGGTCATCAGGATCGGGATGGCTATCCGTTTTTCATTCTTGTACAGGCCGGGGGCGATAAAGGCCCAGGCCTGATACAGTACAAACGGGATGGCAATAAAGAAAGCCAGGATAAATGTGGTTTTAAACGGGGTCAAAAAAGTGGAAGTCACTTCTGTGGCTATCATTCCCGCATCGCCAAGCAACCTACCCTGCAATGGATTGGCAATATAATCGTAAATCTCCGCAGCAAAAGGCACCATGCCGGCGAATAAGATCACCACCACCAACAGGATGCGCAGCAGACGGTCTCGCAACTCAATCAGGTGGTCAATAAACGGCTGATGACTGTCCGGTGGCTGATCGCTCATGGCTGGCTGTCTTTTTCCTGTTGCGATTCTTTTTCTGTATCCCGGGTGATATTGTTGGGGTGGTCCGGATTCATGTCCGGATCACCGAAATCGTGCCAGTGTTCCGGGTATTCCGGGTCCTGAAGTTCCTCTGCCGTTTCATCCTGCTCGGGCAGGTAGTCCTCTTTTTCCGCTCGCGGGTGGGTGGGAGTGGGCTCGGCTGGAACAGTGTTTTCGGCAGCTTCCGTCTGCGCCGGTTCCCCTTTGGGGAGCGGCGTCCCGGAGGCGGTTTCGCGGGCCTGCTGATTCAGGGAATCGGTGATTTCCTGGCTGGTTTGTGTGAAGGTCTGCTCCATTTCCCGGCGGCTCTCTTCGATTTCCCGCAGGATGCGCTCGTTGTGCAGTTCACGGCGGATATCATCGGCACCCACTTCCTTTTCCAGTTCCTCGCGGGCGCTGTGCAGGGTGCGCTTCAGTGCGGACCACCAGCGCGCAGTGGTGCGGATGGCGTCGGGCAGGCGCTCCGGTCCCACCACAAGCAGGGCCACAACGGCGACCACCAGTAGTTCAAAAAAGCCGATATCAAACACGAAGCACCACTCCCGTAATGGTTGCGGTTTACTTGTCCTGGGACTGCTTGTCTTTTTCCCTGGTCACACTGCCCTGGTCGGGCTTTGTCTCCGCATCCTGCTGCAGGCGCCCGGGATCTTTGTCCTTCTCGAGATCTTTATCCTTCTCGGCATCCTTGCTTTTGTCATCGTCCTTGATCGCCTTGCGGAAACCCTTGATGGCACCACCCAGATCCCCTCCGAGATTTTTCAGGCGCTTGGTTCCAAACAGCAGCAGGACAATCACCAGAATAATCAACAACTGCCAGATGCTAATTCCACCGAATCCCATAATTGTCTCCATATCATTTGCTTCAACAGCCAGGTCACGCTCTGCGTGTCCCGGTTGCCAGGGGTTTAGCCGTAATGCCTCAGAAGCCCTTTATAACCCAGTATCACAGGGGGCTCCCAATCCGTATTCAGTCCTCATTGGACCGCGCTGCTTTTTCCTCCAGGCCGGAAAGACCGAAACGACGGCCCAGTTCACGCAGCACATCCTGTGAATTTGCACCCAGATGAGACAGCATCACCAGGGAGTGAAACCAGAGATCCGCTGTTTCGGCAATCATATCCCGATTGTCACCGCTGGTCTGCGCATCCTTGGCCGCGAGAATGGCCTCTGTGGCTTCCTCTCCGACCTTTTCCAGAATCTTGTTCAGTCCCTTTTCATGCAGGCTGGCCACATAGGACTGTTGCGCGTCTCCTTCGCCTTTGCGATCTTCCAATACGGTGTCCAGTTGCCGCAGCAGGTCTCTCATGACGGGACTCATTTGTAGATGGCTTCGGGGTCCTGGATCACCGGCAAGTTTACCTGCCACTCCCCATCGCTAAAACGCTGGTAAAAGCAGCTGCTGCGCCCGGTGTGACAGGCAATGCCGCCTTGCTGTTCCACCAGCAGCAATACCGTGTCACCGTCACAGTCAAGGCGCATCTCGTGCACCCTCTGCTGGAAACCGGAGGACTCGCCCTTGCGCCACAGGCTTTTGCGCGAGCGCGACCAGTAAACCGCATAACCCTCGCTGGCGGTGAGTGCCAGGGATTCGCGATTCATCCACGCCAGCATCAACACCTGCCCAGTGTTAAAGTCCTGGGCAATGGCGGGCACTAGGCCGTCGCTGTTCCAGCAGACCTGGTCGAGAAAACCGCTCGTCGCTTTTGCCTGAGTCAATGTCTCCTCCTTCGGAGTTGCAAGTGTAGGCCGCTCCGCCGGCCTGGCCAGAGCTAGGGCCAGAGTAACAGCACCAGGGCAGCGAAACCCAGGGCCCAGCCCGAGGGCGGCAGCTGCTCCAGCCACTGCGGTTTACTCAGGGCCACGGCACCGGCGGCGAGGAGCACGCCGCCCACGCGGCGCAGGTAGCGCCAGCGCCCCCGGCGCTGACCGCCCGCCAGCTTCTCGCCAATCGTTTCCAACTGGGGCGCCAGTTCCCGCGACTGCTCCAGGGCGGAGTACACCAGCTGCGGCATCTGCGGGAATTTCTCCAGCCACTCGGGACCGTAGCGCTTTATTTCACCCAGGAGCGTTTTCGGGTGAATACGGTCGCGCATCCAGCGCTCCAAAAATGGATGCGCAGTCTTCCACAGATCCAGCTGTGGATAAAGCTGCCGTCCCAGACCTTCGATATTCAGCAGGGTCTTCTGCAACAATACCAGTTGCGGCTGCACCGCCATATCGAAACGGCGCGCAGTCTGGAACAGGCTGATGAGCACCCGCGCAAAGGAGATCTCCCCCAGGGGTTTTTCGAAGATGGGCTCGCACACGGCACGGATTGATGCCTCGAAGGTGTTCACCGGTGTGTCGGCCCGAACCCACCCACTCTGCACATGCAGCTCCGCCACCATGCGGTAATCGCGGCGGAACATGGCGAGCAGGTTGCGCGCCAGATAATACTGATCCTCCCGCGACAGACTGCCCACAATAGCGGTATCGATGGCGATATATTGCGGGCGTTGCGGGTGCTCGCGGGACACAAAGATATTGCCCGGGTGCATATCCGCGTGGAAGAAATTGTATTCAAACACCTGCTTGAAAAAAATTTCCACTCCCCGCTCGGCGAGCAGTTGCATATTGGTATTCTGGGCACGCAACTGCGCCAGGTCGGTAACGGGGATACCCTCAATACGCTCCAGCACTAATACGTTGGTGCGGGTGTATTCCCAGTACACCTCGGGCACATACAGCAGTGGAGACGCGCTGAAGTTTCGCCGCAGCTGGGTACCGTTGGCAGCTTCGCGCACCAGATCCAGCTCGCCCTCGATGGTATGCCGATAGTCCTCTACCACCTCCACCGGACGCAGGCGGTGTCCATCCGGCACAAAGCGCTCAATAGCATGGGCGATCACCCCCAGCAGGCGCAGGTCCTCCTGAATTACTTCATGAATGCCGGGCCGCAATACTTTCACCACCACTGATTCACCGGAGTTGAGCACGGCGGCATGTACCTGTGCCACCGAGGCCGCGGCAAGCGGCGTGCGCTCAAAACTGGCGAAAACCGCATCGACACTCGCCCCCAGGGCTTCCTCGATCAGCGCGGTGCACTGATCGCTGGGAAAGGGGGGCACCTTGTCCTGCAGGTCGTCGAGCTGTACCACGATATCCGCCGGCAGCAGGTCGGGACGGGTAGAGAGCAACTGGCCAAACTTGACGAAAATAGGACCCAGGGCTTCAAGGGCGCAACGCAGACTCTCGCCGCGCGCCGCCTTTGGCTGCGGCAACAGGGTGAGTGGCGCCAGCAACCCGCGCAGCCACAATGGGCGGTGCTCAACCGGCAGCAGCCGGTCAAGGCGGTAGCGCAGAAAAACCCGCGCAATAGTGAGGCTGCGAAGAAGGGGCAAAACTACTCTGCCTCCCTGCGGGCAAATCGCGCCTGCAGCAGACGCACACGCGCCTCGAGACGTTCTGTGGCCAGAGACAATTCGGCGAGGTCTTCCACAAAGGCCTCAAACTGCGCCTGCGGTGGTGTCAGCCGCCACTCCTCGCTGATAGTCTCCGCCGCAGCAGCCGGTGCACGGTTGAGATTGGCACTCAGCCAACTGCTGGCACCGCGCAACACAGTGCCGATCGTGTGTGCGGGAATATCGCCAACCAGTTGCGCCAGCGGGGCCTCCCAGTCGATATCCAGGTCGCGCATGATCCCCTGCAATTCCGCCAACAGGGTACTCGAACCACTGATGGACACGCCCAGTGCCGCAGGGGTGACATCCCGGTCTTTGAGCAGGCGCAGAAAGGCCACCGCCGAGCCGCGTACCCGGGTGGTGGCACGCTCCTCTTCTCGCTGGCGCAAACACACCCGGTCGCCCTCAATGCAAAGACAGCCCACTATCTGGGGGGCCGTCAGGTCGAACGCCAGGATTTTGCCATCCAGCCCCTGCAGTCGCGCTCGCGTGGCCGGATCGTATTGCAGGGCGGTGTTGATGGCAGTTTCCAGCGCAAGATCAAATCCTGCGCGAAAAGTTGGGTCGCTCATGACGGTTCGGCCTCGTGCCTGGAAAAACACGGGTATCTTTCGGCGCAGTTCAGGGCTTGATCCCCCGGTGCAGTGCCACGATACCACCGGTCATATTATGGAATTCACATTCGACAAAACCCGCCTCCACCATCATCTGCTTGAGGGTTTCCTGGTTTGGGTGTCGGCGAATACTTTCCGCCAGGTAGCGGTAGCTGTCCGCATCGTTGGCCACCAGTTTGCCCATCAACGGCAGCAGGCGGAAGGAGTACTGGTCATAGATCTTTTCCAGCAGCCGGGACTGCGGCTTGGAAAACTCCAGCACCAGCAGGCGGCCACCGGCCTTCAGCACCCGCAACATGTCGCACAGGGCCAGATCCTTGTCAGTGACATTGCGCAAACCGAAAGCGATGGTGATGCAGTCGAAAGTATTGTCGGGAAAGGGCAGGTACTGGGCATCCGCCTGCACCGGCACCACATTGCCGGCGATGCCGCGGTCGATCAGGCGATCGCGGCCCACCTCCAGCATTGATGCGTTGATATCCGCCAGTACCACCTGACCGCTGGCCCCCACGATACGCGAGAAGCGCGCGGTGAGATCGCCGGTGCCTCCGGCGATATCCAGGATCTGTTGTCCCGGCCGCGCGCCGGACAACTCGATGGTAAACCGCTTCCAGAGTCGGTGGATGCCACCGGACATCAAATCGTTCATCACATCGTAACGCGACGCCACCGAGTGGAACACTTCCGCCACACGACCGGCCTTTTCCTCCACCGGGACCTTTTGATAGCCGAAGTGGGTGGTCTTGCGATCCTTCATGTCCTGCCTGCCGAGTCAACCTTGGAGGAGCTATTGTACATTGGCCGGGCCCGCCGGGCACGGCCGCCGGCTAAACTGTAAACCCGGCTATTCGGGCTGCCGAACGGATTGCACCTCGGCGCAACGTCAGGCTGCCGGCACAGTGACAGCGGTCACTCTGCAAGACTGGCAAACCGACCCTCAACCCGATTGGTGCCCTGTGGGCAACAGCGGAACCCATGGTCTACCGACTCAACAGCAAACAGACACTTGCAGCAGCCCTCGCAGCCACAGCACAGGCAGAAGTTGCGGGCGCCATCTTGGCTCTGAACACACTGCCCGAGCACGAGGCGGTGCACGAGGTGCGCAAGCACTGCAAGAAGATGCGCGCGCTGCTGCGCCTGATACGTGCAGATCACAAGGCGCTGTACCGGCGTGAGAATGCCCACTACCGCACACTGGCCAACCAGTTGTCCGCCAATCGCGATTTGGTGTCGATCCGCGATGCCTTTGCCGCGATTGCCAAGCCTGTCGATTTCCCCCGGACACATGCTTTTATCACCGGGCGCAGCGGCCGGCTCGGCGACCGGGCAGCACTGGGGCAGGTCGGTGAGTTACTGCTGCAGGGCGCCGGGCGGATCCCGTCCTGGCCACTGGCACAATTGCGCTGGAAGCACAGCCAACGCGGGTTTCTTAACACCTATCGGCACGCCTGCAGCCTGAAAACAGCGGCGATTTCACGCAAATCCGCCGAGACCCTGCACGAATACCGCAAGCGCACAAAAGACCACTGGTACCACTGCCGACTGCTGCAAGAGCGCTATCCACCGCTGGCTGATCGCTGCACTCCGCTCGAAGCCCTTGCCCAGGCCCTGGGCGATTGGCGCGACCTGTACCTGCTGTGCACCCTGCTAAAGGCTGAAGAGGAGGCTCTATCGGGCGAGTTAATCCCGTTGCTGGAGGCCGCCAGTCAGCGAAGAGCCGCACTCTTCCACCAGATCAAGCGCCTGAGTGCGGATCTATTCCCAACAGGAAAATTCGTGCTGTTCGGCGCGCGCACATAGACAGTGTTCGGGCGGGGTGATTTGCCCGGCTGACCACCGACCCTCTGGATGCAGCGTTGTATGCCAACAACCCCGGCGGGAAAGCCACAGGTAATTTATCGACCATTGAGGACTTTTGGCATAACATTCAACAGAAATACATAACACGGTGAAACTGGCCATGCTGGACTGGTTGAATACCCATATTGCTTACTGGCACTGGCTGGTGCTGGGCCTGCTGCTGGTGACGGCGGAAATCTTTGTTTCCGGATTCGTTCTGTTCTGGTTTGGACTGGCCGCACTTCTGGTGGGCGCATTGCTCCTGGTCGCCGATCTGTCGATCGCCCTGCAACTGCTGCTGTGGATCAGTGCCTCCATAACCGCACTGTTGCTGTGGCTGAGGTTTATCAAACCCAAATGGCGCGATCGTACCTGCGCCGGTATGGCGGCTGAGGCTCTGAACGGGCAAGTGGGGATGGTGATTGAATCCAACACGGGCAGAAGCCGCGGCAAACTGAAATTCCCGGCACCCATTCTCGGTGAGGAGGAGTGGCTGTTTCTCTGCACTACAGATATGGCGGTGGGCGAGCGGGTTCAGGTCACGGACATTTCCGGTAACACGCTGATTGTTACAGCACTTTAATTCAAAAAATTACGCATTTATTCGGGGAGGAGAAACCGGTGGAAGGTTTGTATGTTGTTGTGGCGCTGGTGGTACTGGTGGTCATTACCATCGCTAAAGGGGTACGTATTGTGCCGCAGGGTTTCAAGCACATCGTCCAGAGACTGGGCAAATACCACAAGACACTGAAGCCGGGCATGAACGTGGTTATCCCCTACATTGACCAGATTCCCTACAAGGTCACTACCAAGGATATCGTGCTCGATATTCCGTCACAGGAAGTCATCACCCAGGACAATGCCACCATCATTGCCAATGCGGTTGCCTACATCAACATCATCGCACCGGAAAAAGCGGTTTACGGTGTGGAGGACTATACCATTGCGATTCAGAACCTGGTGCAGACGGCGCTGCGCTCTATTGTTGGTGAAATGTCTTTGGATGCGGCACTTTCGTCACGTGAGCTGATTAAAGCAAAACTCAAGGAAGGGATTTCCGACGATATCGCCGATTGGGGCATCAACCTGAAAACCGTGGAGATCCAGGACATCAACCCCTCGCCAACCATGCAAAAGGCCATGGAGGAACAGGCTGCGGCGGAGCGCCAACGCCGCGCGACCGTGACCCGGGCCGAGGGGGAGAAACAAGCGGCAATTCTGGAGGCGGACGGCCGCCTGGAAGCTTCCAGGCGCGATGCCAAGGCCCAGGTTGTGCTGGCTGATGCGAGCCGCGAGGCCATCGAACGGGTGACCCAGGCCATCGGCAACCAGGAAATGCCGGTGATGTATCTACTCGGTGAGCGCTATATCAGTGCGCTGTCCGAACTCTCCCAGTCCGACAACGCCAAGAATGTGATTTTGCCGGCAGACCTGCCGCAGGCAGTAAAGGGATTGTTAAATCGCTAACCCGGCCAACACCGGTGCCGGGGGTTGTCCCGCAGCGCCGGGTTGATCAACGTCGCCCGCGCCCTGCCAATCAGCCCGGCAATATTCCGTGAATCCGACGGTATTAGAGCCGCCGCTCGGCCAGCGCGGGCCCTGCATGGGCACCACGACACGCAGTCGCAACCGAGTATTGCCAGGCGAATCAAACAGGTCCCGGAAGACCTGTTTGCCGGGCTGTTAATACTCCAGCAAGCCTCCAGCGCGGGCCATGACGTGGAACAGGTAATTCTGCTCATTGGTGCCGCTCACCAGGTGCGCGCCGGGGCCGCGCGCCCAGACTCCCACGTCTTCGCCCGCATGGGATTCACTGCCCGTGGGCACCAGGGCATCCTGGCGGTAATCCACGGCGGTGGTGTCGGTACTGGTGAGATCCCTGCGACCCCCGTGACCATCGGCACTGTGGCCCGGGCCATTGGCATACGTCAGCGTGGTATAGGGCAGGCCATCCGCTGCCAGGGCGTAGGCGGTTTCCGCTTCACCACTACTGTCGTTCCCCACAACTTTGCCGAGAATCGGATTGCCGCGGGTCGGGTAACCCGCAATGGTCATCACGTGACTGTGATCTGCAGTCACAATAATCAGGGTGTCCTCTGCACTGGTGTTATCCATTGCGTACTGGATCGCCTCGGCGAACGCCACGGCATCTGTAAGGGCGGTATAGGCATTGCCGGCGTGATGACCGTGGTCAATGCGACCGGACTCCACCATCAGAAAATAGCCATTGGTATTTTTCTGTAACAACTTCAGGCCTGTGGCTGTCATCTCGGCAAGGGAGGGTTCACCGGCAGCGTCATTACCGCGATCGGCCTCATAGCGCATATGCGAGGGGTGAAACAGGCCCAGCAGCTTGTCCGTGGAGGCAATATCCACGGCCTCGAAACCCGCACTGTCCTCTACATAGATGGCATTGGTTACCCCATCGCCATAGCGCGCCTGCCATTCCCGGATCAGGTTGCGACCATCTGCACGGCGCCCTTTTTCGCCCTCCAGATCGATCACTTCAGCAGGCAGAAAATTGCGACGCCCGCCCCCCATGGCCACATCGATACCATCGCCGGCCTTCAGTGCAACAAATTGCGCCGCAATATCGCGACAGCCATCCGGAGCAGTGGCTTCCCAATCCCGCTCAGGTACCTTGGCATAAGTGGCCGCCGGTGTGGCATGGGTAATACGCGCGGTGCTGATAATGCCGGTGCTCTTATTCAGCGCCTCGGCCAGTTCAATGACGGTAGTCAGCGGGCGATCCAGGCTCGCGCTACAATCCCCGCGCGCCACATCCTCTGCCACACTCAATACGCCGGCCTTGGTCTTCACACCGGTGACCAATGCCGTCATAGTCCCGGCGGAATCGGGAGTCTGCTGGTTCGTATTGTAGGTTTTCACCAGGCCTGAGAAGGGCATCCTCTCAAAGCTGAGCTGGTACTCCTCGCCACTGAGACCCCGCTGTTGCCCGGCGAGAATTCGTGCAGCGGTGACCGTGGAAATGCCCATACCGTCGCCAACAAACAAAATGATATTTTTCGCAGCACCGGGGGTATTGTTGATGGCCTGTGCCCGGGCTGCTTCCACAGCCTGCTGGCCCTCCTTAAACCAGTGGCTGTCGCGCTGGACCTGTGGCAGGCCCAGTACCGACACTTGTGCTTCAGGCAGTTCTGCAGGGCCCTGGCTGCTGGCATCGTCATCACTGCAACCTGCGCAAAGCAGGGCCACTGAAAAAGCCAAAACGGTCTTTTTGATTACTGTCATGGTGAATTACCCCCAATCTACTCTTCTGTTACCGGCAGGGCCGCCGCGCCAACCATCAGGTGAAAAACCGCATTCTGATCGAGGCTTCCCTGTACCAATTCGGCACCGGCGCCGATCGCGTGCAGACTGATATCCTCACCGGCATGGCTCTCCGCGGCAAGCGGCACCAGCGCCTCCTGATGGAAGCCAGGCGCCTGGGTGTCCACTCCGGCCAGATCCTTGCGCCCGCTATCGGCCGCTATACCATAACGGTCATCTGCATCGGTGTTGTCACCCAGGTCCGCAAAGCCAAGGCCATTGGCGTAACTCAAGGTGGTATAGGGCCTGCCGTCCGCCGCTGTTTCCTCTTCGGGTTCCGCCGCACCACTGCCATCATTGCCGATGACTTTTCCGAGAATCGGGTTGCCTCTGGTGGGGTAGCCGGCGATGGTCATGACGTGGCTGTGGTCCGCGGTCACCAGAATCAGGGTTTCCTCCAGATCCACTTTCTCCAGGGCCGTTGTTACCGCATTGGAAAAGGCAATAGTGTCGTGCAGTGCATTGTAGGCATTACCGGCATGGTGGGCGTGATCAATACGGCCGGACTCCACCATCAGGAAGTAACCCTCCGCATTTTTCTGCAGCAACTCGATTGCGGCATCGGTCATTTCGGCAATGCTGGGCTCATCGATGTCCCTGGCGATACGGTCCGCATCGTAATGCATATGGCTGGAGCTGAAGAGACCTAACAGCTTCTCCGTGGAGAGGGAGTTCACATCGGCCAGTGCTGCCCCGGTCTGAACATATTCGGCGCGCTGGTCATCTGCATAGCGCTCCAGCCACTCACTGGTGAGGTCGCGGCCATCCTCCCGCCGACCGCCAGCGGCGGTGGTTGTGAAACTGCGTCGCCCGCCACCGAGCATGACATCTATGCCATCTCCGTATGCCAGCTCAACCATTTGCGTGGCGATATCCACACAGTTCCCCTCAGCGCTGTACTCCCAGTTGCGCTCCGGACTGCGCGCATAGGTAGCGGCCGGGGTGGCATGGGTGAGGCGGGCAGTAGAAACGATACCAGTAGATTTGCCGCGGCTCTCCATCAATTCGAGAAAGGTGTTCAATGCCCTGCCCTCAGTGCCCGGGCAGTCGGCACGCTGTGCAGTACCCTCGATATTGATGACCCCGGCACGGGTTTTCACACCGGTCATCATCGCGGTCATGGTACCGGCGGAATCGGGCGTCTGCTGGTTGGTGTTGTAGGTCTTGATCAGTGCACTGTAGGGAAACTGCTCAAACGATAAATAGTTCTCTTCCCCGGGCTCACCGCGCAGCTGCCCCTCACGGATGCGTGCCGCAGTCTGGGTGGATATCCCCATACCGTCGCCAACAAACAGGATGACATTTTTCGCTGTGCTTCCCTCGCGGGGGAGACTTGCACGCGCTGCCAGGCGATCGGCACTATCGGTGAACCAGACACTACCTGTCTGGTAGTCTGGTAAATCCGCCGCTGAAGCAGCGCAAGCGAAGAGCATAATAAGGGGAACCATACAAGAGGCGCTGGGTGCGCAGGTCAAGGTCTTTACCACGGTGGGTCTCTCCGAAGCTCGTGAATTTGGCGAGCATTAGAGACCGGAAATATGACAATAGAATTACCTGCCGGCCAATTTCTCAAGCGCCTTGCCCGTGGCGGTTGGGGTAGACAAAATAGTTACCGCCATAAGAAAAAAAGGGGTAAAAATACGCTTTGCACCCTGCCCAGGCCACAGTGGCGTTTAGCCGATAAACTTCACCACTCCTTCCTCCGGGTCGCGACGCTTGCCCTCCGCGCGCAGGCGTTTTAGATAGCGGTCCCAGTTATTGGTAAAATTTTGCGCCAATTCACGCAGGTATTCCCAGGTATAGATGCCGCTGTCATGGCCGTCATCGAACTCGATTTTCAGCGCATAGCGCCCGGCGGCCGCAATCCGCTCGATGCCTACATGGAGTTTTCCACTGACCAGCGCCGGCTCACCGGCACCGTGGCCCCGCACTTCCGCACTGGGGGAAAAGACGCGCAGGTATTCCGCCGGCAGGGTGAACTCGGCATCGCCGAATACCAGCTGCAGGCTTTTGTCGGCACGATTTAAACGGACTTTTTGCGGCTTCATTTACAGGATAAAACGCGAGAGATCCTCATTCTGGCTGAGTTCGCCCAGGTGGCTGTCCACATAGGCGGCATCCACGGTCAGGCTCTGGCTGCCATCATCACCGGCATTGAAGGAAATCTCCTCCAGCAGGCGCTCCAGCACCGTATGCAGGCGGCGCGCACCGATATTTTCCGTGCGCTCGTTGACCTCGTAGGCCACCTCGGCGATACGGCGGATACCATCCTCGCTAAACTGCAGCGCCAGCCCTTCGGTGGCGAGGAGGGCCCTCTGCTGCTCGGTGAGCGAGGCGGACGGCTCGGTGAGGATGCGCTCGAAATCCGCAGAGGAAAGCGAACCCAGCTCAACGCGAATTGGCAGGCGTCCCTGCAACTCGGGAATCAGGTCCGAGGGTTTGGACAGATGGAAGGCACCGGAGGCGATAAACAGGATATGGTCTGTCTTGATCATGCCGTATTTGGTGTTGACGGTGCTGCCCTCGATCAGCGGCAGCAGGTCGCGCTGCACGCCCTCGCGGGACACATCGGCACCACCACTCTCCTGGCGCTTGGCCACCTTGTCGATCTCGTCGATAAAGACAATCCCGTTTTGTTCCGCGGCGCGGATCGCACGGCCTTTCACATCCTCATCATTGACCAGTTTTGCGGCCTCCTCGTCGGTCAGCTGCTTGAGCGCCTGCCTGACCGGCAGCTTACGCTTGCGTGTCTTGCCCTGGGACATATTCGAGAACATCCCCTGCAGCTGGCTGGTCATCTCCTCCATACCCGGAGGGGCCATGATCTCCACCCCTATGGGCGCTACGGCCATATCGATCTCAACTTCCTTGTCATCCAACTCACCCTCGCGCAACTTCTTGCGAAACAGCTGGCGTGTGCTGCTGTCCTTTTCGCCGGGCTCTGTGCTGCGCGCCGGCGGCAGCAGAGCGTCGAGAATACGCTCCTCCGCCGCATCCATCGCGCGCTGTTGGACCCCGACCATGGCCAGCTCGCGTTCCTGTTTCACCGCCATTTCCACCAGGTCGCGCACGATGGATTCCACATCGCGGCCCACATAACCCACTTCGGTGAATTTGGTTGCCTCCACCTTGATAAAGGGGGCATTGGCCAGCTTTGCCAGACGGCGGGCGATCTCGGTTTTTCCCACCCCGGTAGGGCCGATCATAAGGATATTTTTGGGAGTGATTTCGACACGCAGTTCCTCGTTCACTTGCATACGGCGCCAGCGGTTGCGCAGCGCAATGGCGACAGCGCGCTTGGCATCCTGCTGACCGACGATATGGCGATCGAGTTCATGGACGATTTCACGGGGAGTCATCTGGGACATACGGATTCCTGCAAAACATTCGGGCGGGCCTGGCGCGCTGCAACAGGCGTGGCATCTAAAAGGTCAATTCTTCGATGGTGTGGTTCTGATTGGTGTAAACGCAGATATCACCGGCAATTTTCAGGCCCTGTTCAACGATCGCACGCGCGTCCATTTCGGTATTGTCGAGCAGCGCCCGCGCAGCGGACTGGGCAAAGGGGCCACCGGAACCGATGGCGATCAGATCGTCCTCCGGCTGAATGACGTCACCGTTGCCTGTCACAATCAAGCTGGCACTGGTATCAGCCACCGCCAGCAGGGCTTCGAGGCGACGCAGGGCGCGGTCGGTACGCCAGTCTTTGGCCAGCTCCACGGCAGCGCGGGTCAACTGGCCACCGTGGGCCTCCAGCTTGGCCTCGAAGCGCTCAAACAGGGTGAAGGCGTCCGCTGTACCGCCGGCAAAGCCGGCGATGACCTTGTCTTTGTACAGGCGGCGTACCTTGCGGGCATTGCCCTTCATGATGGTGTTTCCCAGGGATACCTGGCCGTCGCCGCCGATCACTACTGTGTTGTTGCGGCGGCAGGATAAAATGGTGGTTCCGCGATACTGTTCCAATGGAGACCTCTCGGGTTACGCGTGGGCTTCAGCAGCGGGCGCTAGGTGCCAGCGGTGCCGAACATTGCCTTAAAGCTAGGTAAATGAGGACGCAGCAGGTTGATTTCAACAACCACCAGTCAATTGCGATACCGGGAGCCCCCATCCAGAACGGCTTTAATGGGCGGGGCGCTTCAACACCAACGGCATCAGGCTGTGCTCTGCCAGCACCTGGCGCGCCTTGGCCATGCGCGAGCGATTGCTGAAAGGCCCTACCAGCACCCGGTGCCAGGTGCCGCGGCTGTCGCTGGCGGACTCCACCTTGACATCCAGGTTGGCCAAGGTCAGCCGCGCGCGCAGGCGCTCGGCCTCCGCCGCCTCGCGAAAGGAGGCTGCCTGCAGAATATAAACCTGTTGGGGAGACGCACCGGCCTCGCGCTGTGCCGAACCTTGCTCCCCCTGGTGGCGCGCGGACCTGGCCACCTTCGGCGGTGGCACCGAGACCTCGTTTTCCTTTAACAGGGTGTAGAAATCAAAGCGCGGCTGGGAGGGCGCCTCCGCCGCCGGCTTGGCCGCCTGTGGCTGGTTGTCGCCAACACCCTTCCCGGCCCCGGCAATACCGTATTGGAAGAGCAGAAAAACCGCGAAGCCGCCGACAATATTACCCAGGGCAAACCATCCCCAGGCGGGTTTACCCGCAGAATGTTGATTGCGACGGTTGGTTTTGCGACGGCTCATCGAAAATCTCTTTTCCAGTTGGTCTGCCCGAACAGTGCATTGTACCGTCATTTTCGACAAGAGCCCTGTACCCCGGCAATATTCAGGACAAATCCTGCGCATCCATATCCACCGCCCAGCGCAGGCGACGATTGGTGTTCCTCTCGGCCCAGGTCGATACCTGTGCCAGCAGGGGTTGCAATTGCGCGCGCTGCTGTGCAATCACCTGCACATAAAAGCGGAAGCGCCCCGACTTGCGCTCCAGCAGGGCCGGCACCGGCCCCAAATAAAGCAGTTGGGAAGAGGGCGGCGCCAAGGATTGCATAAACCGGCGCGCATCCTGCAAAAATGCCTCTGCCCAGGAGGGCTCCTCGCACTCCGCGCGCACCAGCGCCATGGCCCTTGCGGGGGGCAACTGTGCTGTGGTGCGATCCCTCAGCAACTGGCGTGCAAAATCACTATAACCTTTCTCCAACAGCCTCTGCAGCAGCGGGTGCTCTGGATAACGGCTCTGCACCAGCACGCGCCCGCGCAGACTGCCGCGCCCAGCGCGACCCGCCACCTGCGCCAGCAACTGCCCGGTGCGCTCCGGAGCGCGGAAATCGGCGCTGAACAGACCACTGTCGGCATCCTGAATCACCACCAGGGTTACCCTCGGCAGGTGGTGCCCCTTCGCCAGCATCTGCGTCCCCAGCAGCAGACAGGGCAGGCCGTCCCGTGCCGGCGCCAGCAGCCTGTCTAGCGCCTGTTTACTGGCCGTGGTGTCCCGGTCGATGCGAATGACCGGGTAACTGGCAAAGCGCTGCAGTAACAGCTCCTCGCTGCGCTCGGTGCCGCCGCCGAGGGCGGAGATCGAGCGGCTGTGGCACTGGGGGCAGCTGTCTACCAGCGGGCGACGGTAATCGCAGTGGTGGCAGCGCAGCCGGCGCTGGCGACGGTGCAGGGTCAACTTGCTGGAACAGTGCGCACAATCGGCAATCCAGCCGCAGTCGTCGCAGGTCAGTGCCGGCGCGAAACCGCGTCGGTTGAGAAATACCAGGGCCTGCTCACCCCGCGCCAGCGCATCGTCAATATGGCGCAGCGCCTGGGGCGCAAACCCCGCTTCCAGGGACGCGTGCAGGGTCGGCACCACATGGAGTTGCGGCGGGTGCGCATCGCCGGCACGCTGGCATAGGCGCAGGTGTCGGTAGCGGCCGGTGAGGGCATTGTGCAGGGTTTCCAGTGCGGGCGTGGCGGAACCCAGCAGTACCGGTACATCGGTATCGCGCGCCAACACCACCGCCAGGTCTCGGGCGGAATAGCGCACGCCATCCTGCTGTTTAAAGGAGGCGTCGTGTTCCTCATCGACAATCACCAGCCCAAGCCTCGGCAGCGGGGTCATGATGACCGATCGGGTTCCGATAACGATATCTGCCTGGCCTGCGGCAGCGGCGAGCCAGGATTGGGCGCGCTCGCCCTCGGCCAAACCGGAGTGCAGGGCGGCGATGCTGTGAGTGGGAAACCGGGCCGCGATACGCCTCAGGGTCTGCGGGGTGAGCCCTATTTCCGGCACCAACAGCAACGCCTGGCGTCCCGCAGCCAATACCCGCTCTATCAGGCGCAGGTAAATTTCCGTCTTGCCACTGCCGGTAACCCCCTCCAGCAAAGTGGCGGAGAAACCGCTGCAATCCATCGCATCCAGTACCTGCTGCTGCTCGCTGTTCAGCTTCGGAACCGGGGAGGGCTCCGCCCCGGGCAATGGTGGCGGCACTGTGGGACCGGCAACCCATTCCACCAGTCCGCGCGCCTGCAGCGCACGGCCAGTGGCCGTTGAAAAACCTTGAGTCTTCAGGTGTGCACGACTCTGTCTGCCACTGCACAGCAGCCTCTGCAGCAGAGCTTGCTGCCGGGGCGCGCGCGTCAATGCCGTCTCCGGCAGGCCTTTGCCCTCTGTGGTGAGCTGCAGCCACTGTTCGGCCCAGTGGTGGGCGGGCCTGCCCTTGCGCAGGGCGGCGGGCATGGCGGCTGCAAACACCTCTCCCACAGGTGCCTGGTAGTAATCGGCAATCCAGGAGAGGAATCTGCGGCTGTGCTCATCAAACAACGCTGTACTGTCGATTTGCTCCAGCGCGGGCTTCAGTTCCGCCAGTGGCGACTCCTCCGCGATAGCCACCAGTACCGCCACCAGTTTGCGCCCGGCAAAGGGCACCCACAGGCGCTGGCCCGGAGCCAGCGCCTCTGGTGAGAGACCCTCGGGGGGCAGATAATCAAACAGGCGCCGTAGCGGCACGGGTACCGCCAATTGTAAGATCACTCTCTGCTGAACCGCCTCTTGCACCCTGCCCCCGATGGCTTTCCAAAAACCCTTAGTGTACCTGGCACGGTGAAATACAGGACGGTAAATTTTACTTGCGGACTCTAACTTTTAGAGTTTGTTAAAACAACCAGAGTGATCTTCATGACTGACCTGGACAATATCAGGGACAACCTGGATTATGTCAGCAGCGCCGTGCGCAGCGGCCCATCGCGGGGCGGTATACCCGCACTCTATTTTCTTTGGGGCCTATTGATTTTTATCGGCTTTACCCTGGCCGACTTCGCGCCGCAATTGACTGGCTTCTACTTCCTGATCGTGGGTCCCGCCGGCGGTCTGTTTAGCTGGTGGTTGGGTGCGCACACGGGGCGGCGGGAGGGCGTGAATGATGCCGCCCTGGGGCAAAGATACGGTCTGCACTGGCTGGTAAGCGGCACGGCCTTCCTGCTGGCTTTTATCTCCCTGATCAGTGCGCGGGAAGCGGCTGGACCCGAGCTGTTTCTGCTGGTTGCCGGACTGTCCTATAGCCTGGCTGGTGTGCACCTGGAGCGGCCATTGCTCTACAGCGGCCTTCTGATGCTGGCCTGCTACGGGGGCATGGTACTGATATCCCCCCCTTATGCCTGGACGCTGACGGGCCTGGTTGTGGGCATCTCGCTGCTATGGGCCGGCTTCGCTCAGCGCGCGGAACACCACCGCGAGAGGCCACAATGAAAGCCCTGGGGGACTTAAACCCTGCTCTGGAACACCGGATACGCCTCGCCATCTGCGTGCTGTTGGCAAAGCACGGAGAAATCAGCTTTTCCCGCTTTAAGCAGCAACTGGCGGCCACAGATGGCAACCTCGGCGCCCAGTTGCGGCGGCTGGAGGAGCAGGGCTTTATCGATCTGCGCAAGGATCTATTAGAGCGCAAACCCGTCACCTGGTACCGCCTCACCACGGAAGGTAGAAAGGCGCTGGAACAACACCTGGAGGCCCTGCAACAATTGATTTCGGCAATGGACTAGACCCTGCGCAGGGAGAGGGCGGTAGGACTTGAACGCCGGCGCTAATCTGATAGTATGCGCCGACTTTTTAAACGGCCTGGAGCCACTCGGGTTCCTGTTCCAACGGCGATGCCGTGCCCGGCAATGATCGGGTGGCGGTATCGAAATGAGGCAATCATGAAAGCAGATATCCACCCTAATTACACCGACATCACTGCCACCTGCTCCTGCGGCAATGTGATCAAAACCCGCTCCACTCTGGGCAAAGACCTGCAGATCGATGTGTGCTCCCAGTGCCACCCTTTCTACACTGGCAAGCAGAAACAAGCGACCACTGGTGGCCGCGTGGACCGCTTCAAGCAGCGTTTTGGCAGCCGTATCGGCAAATAGTGCGCACGGCGGATCAAGGCGCTCACCGACGAAAGCGGCGAGCGCAGTAAAAAAAGCACCGAGGAGCGCCTTCGGTGCTTTTTTTATGTCCAGGTGTTTCCCGCCTGTACCGCTGCGCAACCAGGCAAAAACGATTCGGGACGCTTAAGATTGTGGGTAGTGATGATAAGCCTGTCCCTGAAAAGGGCGTATTTGGCGGCCCAACATTCCGCTTTTGGCCAACCGACAGGGGCCAGAGAGTAGGAATTAGCGGTCTATCATGGCTTCGGCGCTTGTAGCCACAAGCGCCGCCGGTTATTCTCTGGGTCCCCGCAGTAACCGGGATAACACCGTGGTGTTGCTCCCACAGTTTTCGAGAGAACAGTTCTCAAATGACGGATTCATTGCGCCAGGCAGCACTGGACTATCACGCGCTGCCCAGTCCCGGCAAACTATCAGTTGAACTGACCACCGCCGCCGAAACCCAGGAAGACCTGTCTTTGGCCTACAGCCCCGGCGTGGCCGAACCGGTGCGCGAAATTGCCAAAAACCCCGAGGCAGCCTACCTCTATACCGGCAAGAACAATCTGGTGGCTGTGATTACCAATGGCAGTGCCATTCTCGGTCTCGGCAACCTGGGGCCGCTCGCTTCCAAACCGGTCATGGAGGGGAAGTCGCTGCTGTTTAAGCGCTTTGCCGGGATCAACTCGGTGGATATTGAGGTGGATGCCAGCAGCCCGGAACAGTTTGTCCAGACCGTTGCCGCCATTGCCAATACCTTCGGCGGTATCAACCTGGAGGATATCAAGGCCCCGGAATGTTTCTATATCGAGGAGGCGTTGATCGAGCGCTGTCCGGTGCCGGTTTTCCATGACGATCAACACGGCACCGCCATAGTGACGGTGGCGGCGATGCTCAATGCACTGGAGATCCAGGATAAAAAAATCCATGCGGTGCGCATGGTCTGTCTCGGTGCCGGCGCTGCTGCAACCGCTTGCTGCAAACTGCTGCTGGCCGCCGGGGCCCGCAAAGAGCAGATCACCATGCTCGACAGCCGCGGGGTGATCCACTCCGGTCGCACCGACATCAATGCCTACAAGGGTGAGTGGGCAAGGGATACGGAAATGCGCACGCTCGACGATGCCATCACCGGCGCCGACGTATTTCTCGGGGTATCCGGCCCAGACCTGCTCTCCGCCGAGCAGTTGCAGCGCATGGCGCCCAAGCCAGTGGTTTTCGCCTGCTCCAACCCGAACCCCGAAATCAAACCGGAACTGGCCCACAGTGTGCGCAGCGACCTAGTCCTGGCCACCGGGCGCTCCGACTATCCCAACCAGGTGAACAACGTACTCTGCTTTCCTTTTATTTTTCGCGGAGCACTGGATGTGCGCGCGGCGCGCATCAATGAACAGATGAAATTGGCGGCAATCGACGCCATTCGCAAGATCGCCCATCTGCCGGTACCGGACTCAGTACGCGAAGGCTTCGGCGGCGTCGAGCTTACCTTTGGCCCCGGCTATATTCTGCCCAAGCCTACTGACCCACGCCTGCTGCCGGAAGTGGCCGCCGCTGTGGCCCGCGCCGCCGTGGACAGCGGTTGCGCATGTCTGCCCTTTCCCGAGCACTACCCACTGGAACCCCTTTAGGCATTGCCGCACAAAAATCCTCCTCTCAACCCGTTCCAGCAGGGGTTTGCCGCGCCTGTGCCAAGGGACTTCTTGAGCCACACCGCGCCCGTCGCTAAACTGCCTTCCTGTCACAGCATCAAAGTTGCCTAACATAATGATTCACGTGTATGTGCTGTCCAACCAGCACCAACAGTTTCTGAGTAAAACTGGCGAATGGCTGGACGGCCGTGAGCCGAGCAGGCTGTTCCGCAGTGAACACAAGGATGTCGCCATCAACCAGATGTTCGAGGCTAATACCCGTGATGTCAGCCTGCGCATTGAGTTATTGCAGTGCGATCTGAACAATAAGGGCCAGCCCCTGATTCCAGCAGAGGCTCTGGCAGCTATCTCAGGCACCAGTCCTCAGGGCGAGCCGGAAATTCCCCCGGCGGCGCCGAAAGAGGTACCCCCGCAGCGCAATCCGGAACTGAACCCACAACCAGAACCCGAGGTCGCACCGGAGCAGGCACCCGAAGTCGCACCAGAGCCTGCCCCGGAGGAGACACCCGCACAACCCGACGAACGTAGATCCAAATCGGAGTCGACCGCCTGAACGGCCGCGCTTTCAGCTCCGGCACAAGCCACCCGACACAGCGATGAAAGTGTGCGTCCCGGAAGTACCAAGGAGATTCGAGTGCCAATTCCCCACCTAGCCGCCCTGGCGCAGGCTCAGCCTGTGCAACTGCTCAGGGGCATACGTCGCGGCCTGGAAAAAGAGAGCCTGCGGGTTGCCCGCGACGGCACCCTGGCACAGACACCGCACGCGCAGACACTGGGCTCGGCACTCACCCACGAGAGCATCACCACGGATTTTTCCGAAGCCCTGCTGGAGTTCATCACGCCGCCGGTAGCCACCCCGGAAGAGGCCCTGCACATTCTCGATCGCATTCACCGGTATACCTACAGTCAGATCGGCGACGAGCGCCTGTGGGTCAACAGCATGCCCTGTGCCATCGGCGCGGATAAGGATATTCCGGTGGCGCGCTACGGCGACTCCCACAGCGGCACCATGAAAACCATCTACCGCCTCGGCCTGGGGCTGCGCTATGGCCGTGCCATGCAAACCATCGCCGGCATCCACTACAATTTCTCCCTGCCAGACGGCTTCTGGCTGTGGCTGCACGAGTTTGAGAACAGCAGCGAATCCCTGCGCAGCTTCAAGACCCGCCGCTATTTCGACCTGATTCGTAATTTCCGCCGCAACTACTGGCTGTTGATCTATCTATTTGGCGCGGCGCCGGCGGTATGCTCTTCGTTTGTGGAGGGCCGCCAACACAAACTGGCCCCGTTCAACGGGGACAGCCACACCCTCTATGCCCCTCACGCCACCTCACTGCGCATGGGCGACCTGGGATACAATAGTGATGTACAACAATCCCTGATTGTTTGCTACAACGATCTGCGCAGCTATCTATCCACTCTGTGCTCGGCCATCAGCCGCCCCTACGATCCCTACCGGGCGCTGGGTATAAAGGATGCAGACGGCCACTACCAACAGCTATCTGCCGGCATACTACAGATCGAAAATGAATTCTACTCGCCCATTCGCCCCAAAAACCCGACCAAGCGCGGCGAGACGGCGCTGTCTGCTCTGAACAATCGCGGTGTCGAGTATGTCGAGGTGCGCTGCCTCGACCTGAATCCTTTTGCGCCTCTCGGGATCGATGCACAGCAAATGCGTTTTCTAGACAGCTTCCTGTTGCACTGTCTGCTCACAGACAGTCCCAAAGCCAGCGACGCCGACTACCGGGCAACCCAGGAAAATCAACAGTGTATCGTCTATCGCGGCAACGAGGCGAAGTTGCCGTTAAACCACAATGGTACAGTGCGCGCACTCGGCGATTGGGGGCTCCAGCTGCTCGATGAAATAGACACGGTTGCCGAGCTGCTCGACAGCGCCTGGGGCGGCAATCAGTACCGCAGTGCCGTGGATATACAGCGCGCCAAGGTTCGCGGCGAGACACCCACGCCATCACAACAGATACTGGCGGAATTGGAGGCGCAACAACTGAATTTCTTTCAGTGGGCCATGGAAAAAGCCGAACAGCACCGCCGCTATTTCCTCGACCGTCCGCTCAATAGCAACGCTGTGCGCGAATTCTCCCGCCTCGCGGAGAAATCTTTGCTCAGGCAGAAGCAGGTTGAAGCGGACGACAAAGGTTCTTTTGAAGACTTTCTCAGCCACTACTACGCACAATACCTCTGTTGCCAGGACTAGCGGCGACTGGCACCGGGTGAGGCGCCAATGACACCCCTGCGGATAACCCCATGAACTACCTGGCACACCTGCTGCTCTCCGGACCCGAGGCGCGCTGGCGCCTTGGCGGCCTGCTGGGCGACTTTGTGAAGGGCCCACTGCACGGTGAGCGGCCAGCGGCCATTGAAGCGGGGATACGGCTGCACCGCCGTATTGATGCCGCCACCGCGGCCCACGAGGCCTATCGCGTTGCACTGCAGGTGCCGGACCCCAGGTGGCGCCGCTATGCCGGTATTGCCCTGGATATCTGGTTCGACCACCTGCTGGCACAGAACTGGCGCCAGTGGCACCCGCTGGATCTGGAGGACTTCTGCACCGGCTGCTGGAGAGACTTTCGCAGCGATAGACGGTATATTCCTCCCCGTGCAATGGCATTTATTGACCGCGCAGAGCAATTGAAACTACTGCAGAATTACCGCCAGGAGCGGGTCGCTGGCCTCACCCTCGAACGTATCGGGCAACGCCTGCGCCGCCCGGTCGCCCTGCAGGAAATGCTGCCCGAGCTGAACGCCGGGCGGGAGCAATTGGAACACAACTTCAACGCACTAATGACCGACTTGAATCTCAAAGCCGCCCGGTTTCGGCAGCACTATTCAGGATCTGACAAGCCATGACATTACCCAACCCGCGCATTACTTTTCTGTTGGTTTTTCTATTCGTTATTTTTCTGCTCGGCTGCGCTTTTTACCTGGAGTACGCGCGCGGTCTGGAGCCCTGCAAACTGTGTATCACTCAACGGGTGATGCTGCTCGGTGTTGGGCTCGTCTCTCTGATCGCCTTCCTACACAATCCCGACACCATCGGCAGGCGCGTTTACGGGCTGCTGGTCTCCATCTGGGCTGTGGGCGGGCTCTACTTCGCCGGACGCCAGCTGTGGCTGCAGTCTCTGCCGGAAGACCAGGTGCCCGCATGCGGTCCCGGTATCAGCTATATGCTCGACGCTTTCCCTGCGACCGATGTGTTCAGGGCGCTGCTCACCGGTGATGGTAACTGCGCCGAGGTGCAGTGGACCATGATGGGCCTGAGTATTCCGGGCTGGTCCGCACTGGGCTTTGCCGGGCTGATCCTGTTTGGCGGCTGGCAGGCATTCCGCAAACCCTGACAACAACCGGTGGCAACCGCGCCGCCCCTGGCGAGATGGCCTCACTTACTCCGTGCAACATAACCTAGTGGCTGGGCGGCGGCGCCATCCTGTTCGGGTGTGAGCGCCTCAGCGACTTCCTCAGCGACACGCTTTCCCTGCCCGTGCCCGGTGCTGTTGTTGGATTGCTGCTCCTGCTGTGTGGTTTGATGCTCTATGGCCGGGTCCCCCGCGGACTGGCTAGAATCAGCACACAGCTACTCTACCTGTTACCACTGTTATTACTGCCCGCCGCGGTGGGCGTTTTTTTTCTGCGCGACCTGACGATCTCCGACTGGTTCGCCCTGTGCACCGCCATTGTGTTTGGCACCCTGATCAGCCTGACCCTGAGCGCGCTGTTGCTGCGAAAGTTGTTGCACCAATCCACCGGAGCGGACAGGCGTGACTGAGCTGTTACACAGCCCCCTGTTTGCCCTGGCCCTGAGCCTGGGGGCATTTTTGCTCGGCGTGACCCTTTACCGATACGTTGCCACGGTGCTTTTGCACCCCATTGTCACCGCCAGTTTGGTCGTGGTGGCAGTGCTCGTCATTCTGGATATCCCCTACCGCAGTTATCAAAATGCCAGTGGGCTGCTCTATGCCCTGCTCGGTCCTGCAGTAGTGGCCCTGGCGGTACCGCTCAAGCAAAACCTGGCTGTCATTCGCCGCGCCGGCTGGCCACTACTGGTGACGATCGCTATCGGTGCCATTCTCGCCCCCGCCATCGCCATCGCCATCGCACTCCTGCTGGGCGCGGGCGAAACGGCCCTGTTGGCGCTCAGTGGAAAATCCATCACCACGCCCATTGCATTGGCGCTCGCAGAAAAAATGCACGCGGCGCTGAGTCTCACAGCGGGCATCGTGGTTTTTACCGGTATTGTCGGCGCCCTGTGGCGGGTCCGCCTTTGCTGCTCCGCCTGGGTATCTGCGACGAACGCATCCTGGGGGTTGCCCTGGGCATCAACGCCCACGCTGTCGGCACTGCCCGCGCGCTGGAAATCAGTGCCCTGTGCAGTGCCTGCGCCGCCCTCGCCATGGGGCTCTGCGGCGCCCTGACTGCCATACTATTGCCACTGATTATCGGTATTCATTAATCCTCTGCTGTGTGCAGGCAGTGACCCATACACGCGCCCGTGTTCTGGCGTGGATTGTGCTCTTTGCCTTGCTGCCGGCGGAGCAATCCCTTATCTTGGCGAGGCCTTCGGAACCGGCAATAAAGCTGGTCGCGGGGGCGAGAGTGACAAAAGGAAATCCTGGAAATGCTGGAAAACTGTAAATCGGCACGCGAACGCTGGGGTGGTGTCAGCGAAATTATTGACCGATGGCTGCAATCACGGCAAACGCTATTGGTGAGCTTTTACCACCTTTTGGAAAAAAAGCAATTCAGTGAGAGCGACCTGGACACCGAAGGCAAGGTGCGCCAGTTGTGCCAACTGCTGGTGGATTATGTTTCAGCCGGTCACTTTGAAGTCTATGAACAACTGATGCGCGAAGGACAGGCATTCGATGACAAACAGGGACTGCAGAAAGCGCATGAACTCTATCGGGATATAGATACCACAACGGATATCGCTGTCGACTTCAATGACAAGTATCTGGAAACCGATGACCTGTCCAGCTTGGCTCCGGATCTCTCGCGACTGGGTGAGGCCCTGGAAACCCGCTTCAGTTCGGAAGACCGGATGATTGCCCTGCTGCACACCGCACACAAAAACTAGCCCGCTCCAGGCCGGAGCAGTGCTCCCACGGCATCAGCCCGTTTTCGGTATGTACCCCGCTTCAGGACAGCCACAATGAGCCGCGGCTGATCCCGGGGAATATCGATTGATCCACTGCCAACGAACAGGGGCGCCCTGTGAGCGCCCCTGTTAAGCAAAGTTCCGAAAGTCAAATCACTCAGACTGCGGCTCACTCTTTTTGTCTTCTTCTGTTTTCTCCGGCGCCTCAGCACTGCTGACATTGGCTTTGTGCAGTTCCACCTCAAAAATCAACGTCGCATTGGGGCCGATCTTGCCACCGGCCCCCCCCGGGCCATAGGCGAGTTCAGAGGGAATATACAGCTCCCATTTCGAACCCTCTTTCATCAACTGCAGGGCTTCGGTCCACCCTTTGATCACACCGCTGACCGGAAACTGGACCGGCTCACCACGGGCATAGGAGCTGTCGAATTCCTCACCATTGATCAGGGTGCCCTTGTAATCCACTTCAACGGTGCTGTCGGCGCCGGGGGTGTTGCCAGAGCCTTCGGTAATCACCTTGTACTGAAGGCCGGAATCGGTGGTGATTACACCGTCCTTCTTGGCATTCTCTGCAAGGAAAGCCTCGCCTTCTTTCAGGTTTTTCTCGGCAGTTTCTTTAAATTCTTGCTCCTGCTGAGCCAGCATCTCCTGCTGTTTCTTCTGCATTTTTTCCTGGAAGGCGGCGATGGTCTGCTGCTTCTCCTCATCGGATAGGCGCGGTTCGCGGTCGCTGGCGACATCCTCAAGTGCCATCAACACCACCTGAGGGTCCAGCTTCACATCCTGGGCCTGGAGGCGTTTGGCCATATCTTCGGCGATGATATAGCTGACCTTCCTCTCCTGGGTGTCCAGGGCAATTTCTTTTTCCTGTTCCTGTTTGGATCCCTGCTTGTCACAGCCGGTCAGCACCAGGCCAAGGGCAATTGCTGCAGCCAAAGGGTATTTATTCATGGGTGTTGTCTCTTTGTCCGTATTGCGTTTATGGATTTGCGCTTGACCTTGGTCCAACGCCATCGGCGGTCTCCCGAGCGGCCCTGTACCAGCCCGAAGCCGCCAGGCGCACCTTATCCACCGGTGCGAACAAGTCTAACCCAAGGCGACTCCCAGTGCATACCGCAGACGCGCACACTGTGCAGGACACCACATCCCCCCGTAGGGTTCCGATTGGCACTGCTTAAAATGCACGACCTGCGCTTTTTTCACTGCGTTCGGCATACATTTTTTTTAAAAACAGCGCTATTATCAGTCACTCACCGGTTGTTGTTCCGGACTGTGTGAGATTCTTTCCGGTTTCGGAGCGATGCACAGTGCGCACGCCTCTACTTGAACGGTGTCGTTCGTGTTTAGGCAAGGCAAGTGCACTGCCCGGATGTGCCAATCGATAATAAACGTCAGGACATTTACTCATGGCTGCAAAACGAAAAGCTGTCAATCCGGTCGCAGAACTGGAAGCGCAAATATCCAAACTCACTGTCAAGCTGGATAAAGCCCGCAACAAAAAGGTTACCGATGCCGAAAAGGCGGTATTGAAAGCCGGAAAGGCTTTGACCACGGCAAAAGACAAACTGGCTGGGGCCAAGGCCAAACTCACAGGCGCCCGCACCGCGGCCAAAGCTAGCAAGACCGCCGCTACCAAAAAGCGCGTCGATAGCGCCAAGGCCAATGTCGAGAAGTGCAGCGAAACACTGCAACTCGCCAGAGCCTCTTTCGCCGATGCGAAAGCACTGCAAGCCCTGGCGAAAGCCGAGCGCAAGGCGGCTGAGACCATGCGCAAGGCCGCAGCCACAGCGGCGAGGCAACTTGGCAAGGCCCGGCCCAAGGCCAGCCAGTCCAAGTCCAAGCCCACAGTGGTGAAGAGGACCATGGCAAAAACCACCGTCAAAGCGACTACAGCGGCCAGTGCAAAGCCCACAAAAAAAGCCGTCGTCAAAAAGCCCGTTGAGAAAACCACCAAAGCACGTAAGGCTGAGGCAAAGAGTGGGACTCCCAAAGCGAAAAAGCCGCTGACCAAGACTGAAAAGCCAGCAACACCAGCGGTGAAAAAGGTTGCCAAACCTACCGCCGGCAAAGCGGCTGCCCCTAAGCCCAAGGCACCGGCAAAACCCGCGAAAACAGAAAAATCATCGAGTGAAAAGCCCAAGAAGGCAGAACCCGGTCAAACAGCCGTATCGCAAAAGGCCAAACCCGATGTGAAAACTACCACCACCAAGCAGGAACTGCCGTTGGAAACCACTCCCCCAACGCCAGGCATTACGCCAGCCACCCCTGCCAACAGCCTGTTTTCCGCGGAAGGGCGCAGCGGTGAGTAATTGATCCGCATAGGCCAGCCCGACCACGCCGGCCGATCGCACTTCGCCCTGGGAGGACGCAAACGCCAAACACCTTTTGCGCTTGCGGCCCTCCCCAGGGCGCTGGCCGACGCTGGACTATCCCGGCACTTTGTATTTTTCCTGCAATCCGTATTTCAGCCGCCTGACTGTCCAAGGCACATCCCACGCACGGCTACGGCAGCCGGGGAGCAGAAGGATTACCCGGTACCCAGGCCTTCCGAACTCGCCAGATAGCTTTCTAACAGACTCGCCCAACGGGCCTGTTCTTTTTCTAACAGACCGTATTGCTGAGCGGCCAGCTCCAGGGCCGGGCGATCACCCGACCAATCCCCAGCGCAGTTTGTCCACAGCATTGCCAGTTGCAGACGATCCAGTTTGAGTTCGTAACGCTTGCACATCTCGTAGACCCCCAAAACACGGGGGCACAGATACCCCAGCAGGCGGCGCAAATGGCGCAGGCTGTGGATCATTGATCGCCTCGGTAGCAAACTGCGATCGACCACCCGCCAGAGTTCATCACTCAACTGGCGCCCACAGACAGCGGCATAGCTCGCCCACAACATCATACATACGTCAGCACCCCGCCTGTCCTGACAGTGCAGTAGGAAAGTTTTCACATCGTTGTGGCGATAAAACACCAGGCTGAACTGCCACAGGGGGTTTTCCTGCAGGAGAGATGGAGGTGCGGTTTGTGTCACGTTAGAATCCCCACTTTTTGTGCACCGGCGCCATCGGCGATAATGCCCACCGCCGCCGCATAGCCTAGCATCCCTCGGGCTGTTTCCATGAGGTTTTTACAGTGATCAATTTGCAAGGTGTCTCCCTGCAGCGGGGGGCACGGGAACTGTTGCACAGCGCGGACTGCCGCATTTTCCCCGGCCACAAGGTGGGGATTATCGGCGCGAATGGCTGTGGCAAGTCCACCCTGTTCCAGCTATTGCTCGGCCAGTTGGAGAGCGATGCCGGCCAGGTGGATTTGCCGAACACCTGGCGTATCGCCCATATGGCCCAAGAGGTCGAGGCCAGCGACCAGCCCGCCCTCGACTATGTCCTCGATGGCGACAGAGCACTGCGCCAGTTACAAAAACAGCTGGCGGCAGCGGAGAGCTGCAGTGATACCAATGGTCACGAGTTGGCAGAACTGCACGAGCGTATGGCGAGTATTGATGGCTACAGCGGACCGGCGCGGGCAGCGCAATTGCTCAGTGGCCTGGGATTCTCCCACACCGAGCAACAACGGCCGGTGCACAGTTTTTCCGGTGGCTGGCGCATTCGCCTCAATCTCGCGCGCGCTCTGATGTGCCCGGCAGATCTGATGCTGCTGGACGAACCCACCAACCACCTTGACCTCGATGCCACCCTGTGGCTGGAGCAGTGGCTGCAGCGCTTCCCCGGTACACTGCTGATGATTTCCCACGACCGGGATTTCCTCGACGCAGTTGTCGACGGCATTGTCAGTTTCGAGCGACAAAAACTGGTGTTCTACAGCGGCAACTACAGCGCTTTTGAGCGCGCACGCGCCGAGCGTCTGGCGCAGCAACAGCTACAGTACGAAAAGCAGCGGGCCGAGCGCGTACATATGGAAGATTTCGTGCGGCGCTTCCGCGCCAAGGCCAGTAAAGCCAAACAGGCCCAGAGCCGTTTAAAGGCGCTGGACCGCATGGCCCGGATCGCCCCGGCCCATGTGGACTCTCCCTTCCAGTTCACCCTGCCGTGCGCAGAAAAAACCTCCAACCCCCTGGTCGACCTGCGTGAGGCAGACATCGGCTATACCGGTAAGGTCGTGGTCCATAAAGTGCAGCTGGGTATCCAGCCGGGCCGTCGTATCGGTTTGCTCGGCCCCAACGGCGCGGGCAAATCCTCACTGATCAAGACCCTTGCCGGGCAACTTCCCCCCCTGAGTGGCGAGCGCCAGTGCGGGGAGCACCTGGCGATTGGCTATTTTGCCCAACACCAGCTGGAAGCCCTCGACACTGCCGCCTCCCCGCTACTACACCTGCAGAGGCTGAGTACCGATGCCAGCGAACAGTCCCTGCGCGATTTTCTCGGAGGCTATGGTTTTGTTGGCGACCGGGTATTTGAGACCGTGGCCGGCTTTTCCGGAGGAGAAAAGGCACGCCTGGCCCTGGCGATCCTGGCCTGGCAAAAACCCAATCTGCTACTGCTGGACGAACCCACCAACCACCTGGACCTGGAAATGCGCCACGCCCTGACCCTGGCGCTGGCGGAGTTTTCCGGCGCTGTGGTGCTGGTTTCTCATGACCGCCACCTGCTCGCCAATACCGCCGATGAATTTATTTTGGTGGCAGATGGACGCGCCGAACCCTATAGCGGCGACCTGGAAGACTATAAGCAGTGGCTATTGGGCTACAATCGCGAGAAAAAACGCCGCGGAGAAACAACACCGGACACTGCCGGGGACAACACCTGCCCGGTCGGGGACAAAAAAACCCAGCGGCGCGCCGCCGCCGCACTGCGCGAGCAGTGGAAACCCCTGGCAAAAAAACTGAAAACCCTCGAGCACCAGCTGTCTTCAGCAGAGAAACAACTGTCCCAAACCCGGGAAAAACTCGCAGACGAAAGCCTTTACAGCGGCGGGCAGCATGAAGAGATCGCCCGACTCAACCAGGTGCAAACCGAACAGAGCGAGAGGCTCGCAGCGCTGGAATTGGAGTGGCTGGAAACTTCCGAACAGCTGGAGGCATTACGCGGTGAATAGCCTCCCCAAAAACGCTGTCGATGCGCGCCCGAATACGAGTCGGATCGGGTCAGAACCCATCCAGCCAGCCAACGCCGGAAATGTTGTTCCCTGACCAGCGGGCCGATGTACCCGCCCCGGAAAACCCAGCTCATCGGATACATCCATACTCATCCACGGCGATACCGATCGGGGTATTTGGACACTGGTCCAGATAGGTGGGCACCCCATCAAAATCCGAATCCAAAGGGCATCCATCGAGATGCACATCGATACCAACCGGCGTTTGCGGGCACTGATCGGTTGCATCGATAACCCCGTCGGCATCCTCGTCATACCAAAAATCCGGGTATTCAACCCACTGGTAACCCACTGCAATACTGGCAAATCCATCCACCCCGCCCTCTTCTATACCCTGAAAAAGACGCACATCCGCACGCGCCTGCCAGCGCGGTCCCAGGCTGTATTTGATTCCGAGACCGAGATTAAACATCGTCTGGCGGTCATCCCAATTGCAATCGTCTCCCGGATATTCAAGTTCGTAGCGACAAACATCCGGATATTCATCCTCCCTGTCTGCATAGTAGCGATCCGGTGCATCATCGAACTCTATACGGATCTCACCGATACCAAAGGCAACATAGGGTTGCCAGCAAAAGTTACCGCAGAATTGTCCCGCGAACTGGTAGAGCAAATCCAGGTGATAATTGTACACTTCCACCTTCTCGGGAATTTCCTTGACATTCACCGTAAAGTAATCAACAACGCCTTCCATAGCCCAGTAATTGGTCATATTGAACCCGAGACCAACGCCGACACCAGTGGTATCCCGCAGGGTGTAATCCCGAAATGGTGTGCCGTTGAGACGATCGTCGTGGAACCAGTATTTGCCGCCTTTCGCATAGAGATTGAGCGTTCCCACAAAGTCCGCATCCACTTGTGCACTCAACACAGCAAATAAAAAAACAATACAGCGCAGCTTGGAAGCTACCATGTGATAATTTTCCATCCGTGGCACCAAATTCTATTAGGAATTCATCGCTGTCAAAATCACCTGGCAATGCACTGAAACCGCAAACAGCAAATTGCCGTCACTCAATGCAGCGTGATTTTCACTCCCTGCCTGATTCGAACGCCTGTTTATCACACCGAACACCAAACTGCCGGGTAAGCACACCCTCAAAGAGGTAACTGCCACTGACTGTAGGTCCCTGCGACTCAAAATGCTATCTCTTTTGCACCTGGTTTGCTCAGGGAGAATTCAACGAAGCGGAAATCTCAGCCTCATTATCAGTTTGATAAAATTGCGATCAGTATTAGCAGCATAGACTGGAAAAAGCGCATAACGCTCATAAACAGAGCCAGCGCAAATAATCCCGACGCCAAGTATCGACACCCGATCAAAAGCAATTCCGCTGAAGCCATATAGCGGATTTAACAACGGCGCTTACTCTGCAACGCTCTTGTTTTTTCCGGAAAAAAACGCTGCCAAACTATGACACCCGCTTTTTTATGGCGTTAAAAAAACAAGCGAAAAGCAATATTCAAGCGACAACGTGCTACCATACGCCTTGTCAGTTCGAAGGCAGACTGCAACGGATGCGATGTTCAGATATACACAAAAAACTGCTCTTCTGAAAAAAACTGAATACCGTGGGGCACAGCAAGTCCACCGGAATACCAGTAGATCTCTGTGCATTTCCACAGTTATTGATTCCTGGATAGCTGATGACAATCTGCCACACAGCCAATCCATTGTTTCTTGACTTAACAGCTGGTTTTCCAGGCAATAGAACAGTGGAGAAGCCCCACTCGCGGGGGATGTGACCTATCTCCTCGCGCAGTTGCGATACCAGAAGCTGACAGGCCCCGAGCTGTTGACCCATTATTTTCCTTTCTTACCAAAGGATAAAAAGGAACCCAGCCTCCCGAATCGCTGATTTTTTCTTTGTTTTCAACCCAAGCCAGTGCGCCAAATCCACATAGCGGGTAATGTGCAACAACCCGCTCAACTAAAAGCCGGTTGTCATAGACGGACGACAAACGAGACGGGTTCGACCGGTGGTGATTCAAGGCGCGTTGAAAGCACGTTCTGGTATTGAGAAGCGGTATAAGGCTATCGGCCATGCACTGGATAGCCACACCGGGATTTCAGTGAGACCTCAAAAAAGCTGTCTTATGATTTTTTGCAGCACACTATCGCGGTTCTGATCCGATTTGACCAAAAGCAAGATGGCCCGCTCGGAGGGATTCGAACCCCCGACTTCCACCTCCGGAGGGTGGCGCTCTATCCAGCTGAGCTACGAGCGGGTAGTGTGGGGCCTGGACCATCAACCCCTGTGGCCTGTTGGAAAGGGCCGATACTCCGTGATCCGCTCCCGGCCGCAGAAGAACAACGCTGTCTTCTGCCAGGGCAAGAGTGACTGCCGGTACGGAGTGGGCGGAGTATACAGAAGCAGTGCGGGGTGTGAAAGGCATTGTGTCGGCTCAACCGGCCTTTGGCAAGGACTGGTGGTGTGCTTATAATGCGCGGCGTTGAAGTACGCAGTGGTATGGGGTGAATTCTGTTCGGTCCTTTGAAGGGGGTAGTATGAAGAGTATTTTGGGTTTTGTGGCGGCACTGACCGTCAGTGCGGCTGCGGCTGCGGCTGCGGCAGTGGCCCAGTCTGTTGACCAGGAGATTGCCGAGCGTATTGCTCCGGCGGGCAAAACCTGTATGAAAGGTGAGGCATGTGCGGCAGCGGTAGCAGCGGCACCGGAGAGTGCCAGTGCCGCTGGACGCAGTGGCGAGCAGATCTACAATGCGAGCTGTTTCACCTGTCACGCAGCCGGCGTAGCGGGTGCACCCAAGCTCGGCGATGTGGCCGCCTGGGCGCCGCGGATCGCCAAGGGCATGGATACGCTCTACAGCAACGCCATCAACGGTATCAATGCCATGCCGCCTAAAGGCCTGTGTATGGATTGCAGCGATGACGAAATCAAAGCGACCGTCGACTATATGGTGGAAAAAAGCAAGTAGCCGTTTGCGCTACCCGGAGGCCGCTCAAGGAGCGGCCTTTTTTGTTCGCCGGTCATGGCCTATGCCCCACGAGAGTAGCAGGCGCTGCTGGCGCAACAAGGATAAAGGTATCGCGCTGCGCGCACCTCAATCAAACATACGCAACAACGACCCCAGGGTCTCCTCTCCCTTTGCCTGGTTCTGCTGCGGCGTGGTTTTGCCGAATCCCTCCCGAATTACATCCTCCTCGGGCAATTCATCCAAAAAGCGGCTGGGCGTGGTGTCCTGAATTTCGCCGAACTGCTTGCGCTTGCCGGCCAGGGTCATCGTCAGCGTGCGCTGCGCGCGGGTGATGCCGACATAGGTGAGACGGCGCTCCTCTTCAATATTGTCATCTTCGATACTGTTGCGATGCGGCAGCAGGTTTTCCTCCATGCCGATCATAAAGACATGGGGGAATTCCAGGCCCTTGGCGGCGTGCAACGTCATCAGACTGACCTTATCGGTGGCCTCCTCTTCCTCCTGTCGCTCCAGCATATCCCGCAGGATCAGCTTGGAGATAGCCTGTTCCAGGCGGATATCCTGCTCCAGTGCATCATCGGTGCCCGCCATGATCTTGTTGAGGGACTCCAGCAACCAGTACACATTCTCCATGCGCTTCTCGGCCACTTTCTCACTGCTGGCGTTTTGCGCCAGCCAGCCGGCGTAGTCGATATCCTCCAGCATTTCGCGCAGGGCCTCGCTGGCAGTGGTTTCGCGGCAGTTGCGCTGTACGCCCTCGAGCCACAGGGCAAAGCGGTTGAGACGTTCGTAGCCCTGTTCGTTGATCTGGGCCTTGAAGCCCAGTTCGCAACAGGCCTTGAACAGGGAGACCTCGCGACTTTTGGCATAGTGGCCCAGGGTTTCCAGGCTGCTGGTGCCGATCTGGCGGCGCGGGGTGTTGATAATCCGCAGGAAGGCGTTGTCATCGTCGGGATTCACCAGCAAGCGGAGGTAGGCCATCACGTCCTTGATCTCGGCGCGGGCGAAAAACGACGTGCCCCCGGACATCTGGTAAGAGATTTGGTGTTCCTGCAGCTTCAGCTCCACCAGGCGCGCCTGGTGGTTACCGCGGTAGAGCACCGCGAAGTCCCTGAATTTGCAGCCGCGACGGCTTTTTTGCAGGTAGATCTCGTTGGCGATGCGCTCGGCCTCGTCATTTTCGTTGCTCACCCTGATCACGCGGATCTCTTCCCCCAGGCCACGATCGGACCACAGCGCCTTGTCAAACACATGGGGATTATGGGCGATCAACTGGTTGGCCACTTTGAGAATACGACTGGTGGAGCGGTAGTTTTGCTCCAGCTTGATCAGGCGCAGGCCGGGAAAGTCGGTCTTGAGGGCTGTCATATTCTCCGGTCGCGCGCCGCGCCAGGCGTAGATGGACTGATCGTCGTCCCCCACCACCGTGAGACTGCCGCGGTCCCCCAGCAGCAGTTTCACCAGCAGGTACTGGGCATTGTTGGTGTCCTGGTATTCGTCCACCAGCAGGTAGCGGATCTTCCTGCGCCAGCGCTGCAGCAGCTCCAGGTCACTGTCGAACAGCTGCACCGGCAGCAGGATCAAGTCGTCGAAGTCCACCGCATTATACGCCTTGAGAGCCTCGCAGTAGCGATCGTAGGCGATGGCGATGGCCTGCTCACCGGGGCTCTGCGCCTGCTCCAGGGCCCGGCGCGGTGTGCGCATAGCATTCTTCCAGTTGGAGATCTGGTTTTGCACCCGATCGAGCAGGTCCGTATCCAGATCGCCATCGCGCAACATCAGTTCCTTGATCAACGCGCGGGCGTCCTCGGCATCGAAGATGGAGAAGCCCGGCTTCAGGCCGGCAGCGCGGTATTCCTTGCGCAGGATATTCAGGCCCAGGTTGTGGAAGGTGGATACGATAAGGCCATGACTCGCCCTGGAGCGCTTGCCGCCCGGCCCCGCCAGCAGTTTGCCCACCCGCTCCTTCATCTCCCGCGCGGCCTTGTTGGTAAAGGTGAGGGCGGCGATATTGCGCGCGGCGTAGCCACACTGCTCGATCAGGTAAACGATCTTGCGGGTGATGACACTGGTCTTGCCGGAGCCGGCACCGGCCAGTACCAGGCAGGGGCTATCGACATATTTCACCGCTTCCAACTGGCGGGGATTGAGCTGGGTCATAGATGGGGCTACATGGTTGCGCGACGGAAAAGCGGGGGATTCTATCAGCCTTGGCTAGAATTCTCCCGGCGTCCGTACCAAGGTTCGCCTGGGCGTGTACTTTGGCGGTGGGATTGGCTATAACTGCACCCTCTTCACTGCTGTTGTCATCCCATGCAACAACCCATTGCCGGTTATCATCTGGATAAAGAGGGTCACTGGGTGGCCGAGCTTGCCTGTGGCCACTGCCAGCATGTGCGCCACAATCCGCCCTGGACCAACCGGCCCTGGGTGATCACTGAGGTAGGGCGCGCGTCCAGGTTGAGTGTTCAACTCAACTGCAGGAAATGCGATGCGGGTCTGCCGCCCGATAGACTTGAAAAGGCGTTATAACCATGGCAAGAATCTGGGTCGATGCCGATGCCTGCCCGGTGGTCATCCGGGAAATCCTGTTCCGCGCTGCAGGGCGCACGGCAACAGAAACGACCCTGGTGGCAAACCAGGCCGTCAGGGTGCCGCCGTCCCGTTATATCCGCTCCCTGCAAGTGAGCGCCGGCTTCGATGTGGCCGACAATGAAATTGTGCAGCGCTGTGCAGCCGGGGACCTGGTGATTACCAGCGATATCCCCCTGGCGGCGGAGGTCATTGATAAGGGCGCCGAGGCCCTGAACGCCCGCGGTGAACGCTACACCAAGGCCAATATCCGCGCGCGCCTGAATATGCGCGATTTTATGGATACTCTGCGTTCCAGCGGCGTGCAGACCGGTGGCCCGCCGGCACTCAGCCAGGCGGATCGCAAAGCCTTCGCCGATCAGCTGGACCGGTGGCTGGCAAAGTGCCGCAACTGAGCCTGGGGGTCGGCGTTGCACAGTATCGGGCTGGAGCCATTGCGGGCAACACAACTCCAAACACTGATGTCCTGGCTGCCGGATCGGCAGCAGTGCCAGCAGTGGAGCGGCCCGCATTTCCGCTTTCCTTTCAATAGAGCATCTTTTCTTGAGGACTGCCGCTGGCCGGAGTTGTCAAGCTACGTTCTCCAGAACTTAAAAATACCAATGCTTGAAGTAATATACACCAAACTTTGTTTTGGGGATTGATTACAATGGCCAGTACACAGGCCAGGGGCTACATGCATAACGGTAACCTGAATCCTGTAGATCAAGCCAGTGCTGCCTGATACAGGCAACTCCCATCCCGGAATTAATAATGCGTCAAGGTGATTGAAATTCCGGCTCTTATTTGGTCAGTTTCTTTGTACAAGCGCACCTATAAATTAAAGAGCTGGCCTGTCTTGCCTCGCGGTAACGCCGACAGCAATTGAGACAGCGCGTTCTTGGCGAAATAACTGCGCGGATGAAACTCCCTTTTTTGCGTATTCCAGAACTATTCGTTGTGATAGGGCAAAGGAGTGAGGCACATTAACGGGGTTCCCCTCCCAGGGATGTACAGAAAGTCCTCCCTGTCACAGCACATATTGGAGCAGGACAAGGTGTATACTTTTTTCACACATTGCCGCAGCGATAGAGCCTAGCGTACACCTGGAATACCAGGTTGTGGGCAGAGCACATCCCGTCGATAATCACTGCATTCCAGGCACCGGGTAAAAGATAAAACGAGTCAATTCAATGCATTTCAGCACAATCACTGCCACAGCCCTGTCTGTGGTACTGGCCGGGATAACTTCCGCAACAGAGCTGGACCCACTGCCACAATTGGAGGCCTACAAGGTGCCAAAGTCCTGGCGGCAGCCGGTGGCACCCCTGCGAATTGCAGCAAATACCTGGCAAATCGGTACACAGGGTATTACCGCTCTGCTACTCACTGGCAGTGAAGGGGCGATTTTGATCGATGGGGGTATGGCGCAAACTGCGGATCACGTGCTCGCAAACCTGGGAGTATTGGGGTTGCAGCCCACCGACCTGAAACTGATACTGCACAGCCACGCCCATGCCGATCACGTCGGTTCCTTGGCGGCTGTGCAGCGCGCGACTGGCGCCCGAATCGCAACTAATGCTGAATCCGCGCTCTTGATGGCCCGCGGTGGAGCTGATGATATCCACTTTGGGGACGGGATACTGTACTCTCCCATCCAGGCCGATCGCATACTGCATCAGGGCGAGGAAGTCGCTTTGGGCAATCTGCATCTGCGTGTACATTTTATTCCGGGCCATACCCCAGGCAGCATGGCCTGGACCTGGCAGGACACGATCAATGGTAAAACAACACAACTCGCCTATGTGGACAGCTTGAGTGCACCGGGATATCAATTGATCAACAATAGCCGCTATCCCGATATTGTGCGGGACTATCAAACCAGTTTCGAGCGTGTGCGCAACCTGCCCTGCGAGCTACTGATCACGCCCCATGCAACGGCCAGTGGCTGGGTATTTGGGAAGACCGCCACTCAGAAAACACCGCTTAGCTGCAAGCACTATGCGGATAAGGCAGAGAGGCAATTTCAAATCCAGCTAGAGGCAGAGCGTCAGGGGTCGGCAGGAGGGCAATAACCTCTTTCCAAATATCCTGGTCAAACGACATTGCGCGGAAAAACACCACTGCGTCGTCTCCCCTCGAGCAAAAATCTCGATAAAAAATATTAAAGCAGTCCATTGATATTTACACGTCAGTAGATCGGTCCCCGTTTTCCACTTCAATCATTTGCATACGGAGATTTGCCGCGCTTGTTGCACGATGGTGATTAGGGCGGCCACTCAGCGCAACCAGGACAACAAAAGTTTTCCGTTGACCTAACTTTTGCCTCCTCGTATAGTTAATCACTAAGCTAAGTATTATCAATGCGACAGTCGTGAAATTGATGTTCATCCTCCTGCGATCAGGTCAGAGCCAATTGTGAAGGTTACGGGAGAAATACAGTTGTGGCATTGAGGAAAGCGAGTACATGATGGCTGTCTGAGTTCTAAATAATGCACGCAAATCTGGGCAACTGATATCGTCGATCCCACTGATCGATCTTCACGCCAGCACATCCGTTGTGCCTTATGGAGGCAGGTTTTTGCATACCTACAGGAATGAAAGTTGAATCGTCCTGGCTAACCGATATGCCAGATACATATTGTGATGCGCTGGAAGTGGCATACCCCGACTCCAGAAAACCCTCGCTTATCCTTGATAGGACCAGCCGGAATTTGGAATTGTTTAAAAGAAAATGGTGCACCCGACAGGATTCGAACCTGTGGCCTTCACCTGCGGAGGGTACGCCTCTGCAGCAGTCTAGGTTTCGGGGGACAGTGCCTGCAAAATGCTGGCCGTCGGGTCCACCTGGTTCATGGTATAAAAATGTAACCCCGGCGCGCCGCCCTCCAACAGGGTTTCACATAAATCCGTCACCACCTCGAGCCCCAGTTTGCGGATATCCTCCAGGTTGTGGTAGCTCTCCATGCGCTTTTTCAACCACCTTGGAATTTCCGCGCCACAGTTGCGGGAAAACCGCATCAGGCTATCAAAATTGCTTATTGGCATAATACCGGGATAAATCGGTGCATCGATGCCGGCTTTTTCACACTGATCAATAAAGTAGAAATAGGAATCGGGGTTATAGAAATACTGGGTAAGCGCACTGTCAGCACCCGCTTCAAACTTGGCTTTCAAATAGCGGATATCGTCACCATAGCTATTGGATTCCGGATGTATTTCCGGATAGGCAGCCACCTCCAGATGAAAGTGGTCTCCACTGTGTCGGCGGATAAAAGCCACCAGTTCATTGGCGTACACCAACTGTGCAACAGCACCCATACCGGAGGGCATATCACCACGCAGGGCCACTATGCGGGTGACACCGGTTTCCCGGTACAGATTCAACAATCCGAGAATCGTTTCTTCATTATCTCCACCAAACGACAAGTGGGGTGCGATGGAGATACCATCGCGGCACATATCGGTGACAATACCGGCAGTGGTCTCGCGCGTGGTGCCGCCGGCACCATAGGTCACGGAAAAAAACTCGGGATCAAATGCCTGCAGTATTTCACGGGTCCGGTACAGTTTGGCACGGCCATCGGCCGTTTTTGGGGGAAAAAATTCAAAGCTGATCCGAATGGGGTCTTTCATTGTCTATTCCAGTCCCTGTGGCATCCAGGTACCGGTAAAGCCGGCACCTTTTACCAGAGTATCAGTATTTATAACTTTCGGGCTTGTAGGGGCCATCCACAGAGACCCCAATATAGTTGGCCTGCTGTTCGGTCATGCGGGTAATGACACCGCCAAAGCCCTCCACCATATAGCGTGCCACCTCTTCATCGAGACGCTTCGGCAGTACTCTGACATACAGGGCCGGCACTTTCTGGTCTGCGGGCAGATCGGCAAACTTCTCTTGAAACAGATGAATCTGCGCGAGAACCTGGTTGGCAAATGAACCATCCATGATGCGACTGGGGTGGCCGGTGGCATTGCCGAGATTGACCAGGCGGCCCTCGGAAAGCAGCAGCAGGTGATCATTGTTTTCCCTGTTGCGCACCACTTTGTGTACCTGCGGCTTCACTTCCTGCCACTGCCAATGCTCGCGCATAAAAGCGGTATCAATTTCGTTGTCGAAGTGGCCGATGTTCGACACCACAGCGCCACTCTTGAGGGCCGCCAGCATGTGCGCATCACAGACATTGGCATTACCGGTGGTGGTAACAATCAGGTCCGTATTGGCAAGCAGCTGTGTATTGATGCCCTCAGCCGTACCGGTATTGATACCGTCGATGTAGGGGGAAACCAGTTCGAAGCCGTCCATACAGGCCTGCATGGCGCAGATAGGGTCCACTTCGGAAACCTTTACAATCATTCCCTCCTGGCGCAGGGAGGCAGCGGAGCCTTTGCCCACGTCTCCATAGCCAATCACCAGCGCCTTTTTCCCAGCCAGCAAGTGGTCGGTAGCGCGCTTGATGGCATCGTTCAGGCTGTGGCGACATCCATACTTGTTGTCGTTTTTGCTCTTGGTGACGGAATCATTGACATTGATTGCGGGCACTTTCAGTGTGCCCTCGCGCAACATATCCTGCAGGCGGTGCACGCCGGTGGTAGTCTCTTCACTGACCCCATGGCACTGATCGAGAATATGCGGATAGTTGCGGTGCAGCAGCTCCGTGAGGTCACCGCCATCATCGAGAATCATATTCGGCTGCCAGCCGGCAACATCCGCACCCACGGTACGCTCCAGGCACCACGCGTATTCGTCCTCGGTCTCGCCTTTCCAGGCAAATACCGGTATACCGCGCGCGGCAATTGCGGCCGCAGCGTGGTCCTGGGTGGAAAAAATATTGCAGGAAGACCAGCGCACTTCGGCACCCAGCGCAACAAGCGTTTCGATCAGCACCGCGGTCTGGATGGTCATATGGATACAACCCATGATGCGCGCTCCGACCAGTGGCTGCTCTGCGTGGTATTTTTCCCGCAGGGTCATCAGTGCCGGCATTTCACCCTCGGCAATCTCAATTTCACGGCGGCCCCATTCGGCCAGGGAAATATCCGCGATCTTAAAATCCTTAAATTCAGTGCTCATCTGATTCATGCTTTTTCAGGTCCAGTAACAGGGTTTTTCACAAGGGCGCTTACCGCCCGCATTTCAGTGTTTCTTGCTGCAGAGCCAGAGATTAGTCGATGCAGCTAAAGCCCGGCCTGGGCACGCAGGGCGTCTGCCTTGTCCGTTTTCTCCCATGGGAAGGCGGTAAAGGTTTCACTGTGCTGCTGCCCATCGCCGTCCATCCAGTTGTAGGTATGTGTAGCGGGGTCGCGACCGAAATGGCCGTAAGCCGCCGTTAGCTGGTACATGGGGTGCAACAGATCCAGGAACTTGGAAATGGCGAAAGGGCGCAGGTCGAAATTCTCGCGCACCAGTTCCACCAGTTTGTCCTCCGGGACCATGCCGGTGCCAAAGGTGTTGATGGCAACGGAGGTGGGTTCAGCGACACCGATGGCGTAGGACACCTGGATTTCACAACGCTTGGCCAGGCCCGCCGCGACAATATTCTTGGCTACATAGCGACCCGCATAAGCCGCGGAGCGGTCCACCTTGGAAGGGTCCTTGCCGGAGAAGGCACCGCCACCGTGGCGCGCTGAACCACCATAGGTATCCACGATAATCTTGCGCCCGGTGAGACCACAGTCACCCATTGGGCCACCGATCACAAAATTGCCTGTGGGGTTGATATGGTACTTGGTGTCGGCGTGCAGCCATTCCAGTGGCAGGGTGTGATGCACAATCAGCTCCATAACTGCTTCGCACAAATCCGTCTGGCTCACATCCGGATTGTGCTGGGTGGAGAGCACCACCGCATCAATGGCACAGGGGCGGCCCTGCTCGTTATAGCGGAAAGTCAGCTGACTCTTGGCATCCGGGCGCAACCACGGCAGCAGGCCGGACCTGCGCACTTCTGCCTGACGCTCCACTAAGCGGTGCGAATAATAAATCGGTGCCGGCATAAAAGTGGGGGTTTCATTGGTGGCGTAGCCAAACATCAGCCCCTGATCACCCGCGCCCTGATCTTCAGGCTTGGCGCGATCGACACCCTGAGCGATATCTACAGACTGCTTGCCGATCACATTGATCACGCCACAGGTTTCGCCATCATAGCCCACATCGGAAGAGGTATAACCAATATCGGTGATCACCTTGCGCACCAGTTCTTCCAGGTCGACCCAGGCAGAGGTGGAGATCTCCCCGGCAATCACTGCAATACCCGTTTTTACCAGAGTTTCACAGGCCACACGGGCCTGTTTGTCACGGGCCAGCAGAGCATCCAGTACCGCATCGGAAATCTGGTCGGCAATCTTATCCGGATGTCCTTCGGAAACGGATTCCGAAGTAAACAGTGTGTATTCACTCATGTGGGAGTCTCCATTGATTCCATCGTGGGCGGTTGTATAAATTCTGTTTCTGTCAACGCCTGCCCAATACCTTCAGGGCTTGATAAATTCGCGTATCTGGATCTGAAAACCATTGCGCAGGGCACTGTAGACACTGCGCCCGTCCTTCAGATCGGCGCTCTGCGCCCAGTCGCTCAACTGTTGCGGGGCAAATCCCAGCCACAGGTCCCCACAGGCCTCTCTGGCCCAGTCTTGCGCGTGTTCCTGCAACTCGGCCACCAGCAGGCGCCCACCGCTTTTCAGGGCGCTGTGCAGGTCGTAAAAAATCCGGGCGGGGTCCGGTGTGTGGTGCAGTACCATATTCACCACAATGGTGTCGGCACTGTCCGGGCGCGCTGCGGCTGCACGGGTGTCGCTGCAGACAAACTCGATATTGTTCAGGCCGTGCTCGGCGGCAAAAATCCGCGCGCGCGCCAGCATGGCGGACGACAGATCCAGCGCTGTCACTGTGTTAAAGCGCTGCGACAGCTCCTGCAAAAACTCCCCCTCTCCGGGGCCCACCTCTATCGCATGCCCCCCGGGGTGCAGCAGCTGGGCAACCTGCGGACCATATACCCCATAGCCAGCGATCAATTCCTGCTGCTCGCGGAAACGGTTGCCGTAGTCGGCAAAGAAATGTTGCGAGGCCTTGGCCCGTTCCTCGGAAATACGCGCTACCGACTGAACCCGCCCAGCGGACAGGGGCAGTTGGTCCAGATCGGTAAACAGCTGCATCAGCAGCGCAGAACTGCCGGTGCGCCGATAAAAGAGGTTATTGCCCTCGCGCCGCTTACTGACCAGACCGGCCTGGGCGAGTACCTTCAGGTGATGGCTCAGGGTCGGTTGGCGCAGATCGAAGATACGGCACAACTCCAGCACACTGTAGGAATCCCGGCTGAGCAGGCGCAATATCTCGAGCCGCAGAGGGTCACCGGCCGCTTTCAGGGTCGCCGCCAAGCGGGAAATTCCCGTGCCAGGGCCGGGTTCCGAGAGGGAATGGGATTCAGGCATGGAAGCGAGTCTAGCAAGTGCACGGATCTATATCAAAATTTTTTGATATAGATTGATAAAATTATTTTGATGCAGATGAGTCAAGGCTTCTCCGATCACCATTTGAACCGTTGTTGCTGCGCTTTTTATTGGCAAATTCTCTGCCAAGGCTTTGCGCAGAGCGGGCCTTTACGGGAGAATACGCCCCCGTTTTAGTGACCCCACGGAAATCTGCCCACAGAGCAGCGCCGCGGTCCCTCCCAGAACCAGAGAGTCCTCCTTATGTCTTCTATCCCCTCTCGCACACACAAGGCCAATGCCATCCGGGCCCTGTCCATGGATGCAGTTCAAAAAGCCAATAGCGGTCACCCCGGTGCACCTATGGGTATGGCAGATATCGCCGAAGTGCTCTGGAATGACTACCTGAAACACAATCCGGCCAATCCAGAATGGGCCGACCGCGACCGCTTTGTGCTGTCCAACGGTCACGGCTCGATGCTGTTGTATTCCCTGCTGCACCTGTCCGGTTACGACCTGCCACTTGAAGAACTGAAGAATTTCCGCCAGCTACACGCCAAGACCCCGGGGCATCCGGAACACGGTTATGCGCCCGGAATTGAAACCACCACCGGCCCGCTTGGCCAGGGCATAACCAATGCGGTCGGCATGGCGCTGGCAGAAAAAGTGCTGGCAGCCCAATTTAACCGCCCCGGCTACGAATTGATCGATCACCGCACCTATGCATTTATTGGCGACGGCTGCCTGATGGAAGGGATCTCTCATGAGGCCTGTTCTCTCGCCGGCACCCTGGGTCTGGGCAAGCTGATCGTCTTTTACGACGATAACGGTATCTCCATTGACGGTGAAGTCGAGGGCTGGTTTACCGACGATACACCCAAGCGCTTCGAATCCTACGGTTGGCATGTGATCCCCGATATCGACGGCCACGATGCCACAGCCATCAAGGCTGCGATCGAAAAGGCGCGCACCCATACCGACAAGCCCTCCATTATCTGCTGCAAGACCGTCATAGGCTTCGGCTCACCCAATAAGCAGGGCCGCGAGGAGTGCCACGGTGCACCGCTGGGCGAGGATGAGATTGCGCTGGTGCGCGAAACTCTGGACTGGCCCCACGCTCCCTTCGAGATTCCCGAAGCGATCTACGCAGGCTGGGATGCCAGGGCCAAAGGAGAAGCCCAGGAAGACGAGTGGAACGATATCCTCGCAGACTATCGCGAAGTATTCCCGGAGCTGGCCGCCGAGTTTGAGCGCCGCATGGGAGGTGAGCTGCCGGCAGACTTCCCGGTGAAAGCCGACGCCTACATCAAACAGTGCCAAGAGCAGGCTCAGAGCATCGCCTCTCGCAAGGCGAGCCAGAATACCCTGAACGCCTACGGCCCGCTGCTGCCGGAATTACTCGGCGGCTCCGCGGATCTTGCCGGTTCCAACCTCACCCTCTGGTCCGGCTCCAGGGCGATCAGTGCAGAGGATGCCTCCGGTAACTACGTATACTATGGCGTACGCGAGTTCGGGATGAGTGCCATAATGAACGGCATTGCCCTGCACGGTGGCTTTGTCCCCTACGGTGCCACCTTCCTGATGTTTATGGAGTATGCACGCAATGCGGTGCGCATGGCCGCACTGATGAAACAACGTGCAATCTTCGTCTACACCCATGATTCCATTGGCCTCGGCGAAGATGGCCCCACCCACCAGCCGGTAGAACAGCTGAGTGCACTGCGTTCAACCCCCAACCTGCATACCTGGCGCCCCTGTGACGCCACCGAATCCGCTGTGAGCTGGAAAATGGCCATTGCGCGGAAAAAGGGCCCCAGTACACTGATCTTCAGCCGCCAGGGCCTGGCGCCGCAAAGCCGCAGTGCTGCGCAACTGGCACAGATAGAAAAAGGTGGCTATGTCCTGTCTGATTGCGATGGCACTCCGGCTGCGATCATTATCGCCACCGGCTCGGAGGTGGCGCTGGCCATGGCGGCACAGGAAAAACTGGCGGGCAGAAAAGTGCGTGTGGTTTCCATGCCCTGTGCCGAGGTTTTTATGGAACAGGACGAATCCTATCGCGAGTCCGTACTGCCCTCTGCGGTGCGCGCACGCCTGGCGGTGGAAGCCAGCCACATAGATTACTGGTACAAGTTCGTCGGTTTCGATGGTGCCATTATCGGCATGCAGAGGTTTGGTGAATCCGCCCCCGGCGCCGAGCTGATGCGTTATTTCGGATTCACTGTGGACAATGTTGTGGAAGCCGTAAAGAAACTGCTGTAGTTATCCCGGCTATTGGCGCTGTCTCCCGATATCGGCCCGAATGGCAAACCTGCTGCCACTCCAGTTGGCGACGGTTGCTCCAGCGCCCCCTATAACTTCAACCTGGCAACACTGTTATGACGATTCGACTCGCCACCAATGGCTATGGCCGCATCGGCCGCTCCGTTCTGCGTGCCCTCTACGAATCCGGTGCCCGGGCCACCTTGCAGATTGTTGCCATCAATGAGCTTGCCGACTGTGCCACTATTGCGCACCTGACCAAATACGATTCAGTACACGGGCGCTTCAACGGCGAAGTGTCTGCGGAAAAAGATATGCTAGTGGTCAATGGCGATCGCATCGCTGTCACGCACAGCGAACGGCTGGAAGACCTGCAGTGGCACAGAAACAATGTGGATATTGTACTGGAGTGTACTGGCAGCTTTAAGGAGCGCAAGCACGCAGAGTTACACCTGGCTGCCGGTGCCAAGCGGGTTTTATTTTCCCAACCCGCCAGCCGCGATGTGGATGCCACCATTGTCTATGGCGTCAATGACCAGATCCTCAGCGGTAAAGAAAGGATTATTTCTGCTGCCTCCTGTACCACCAACTGCAGTGTGCCGGTTATTGCGGCTCTGGATACAGCATTCTGTATCGAAGCCGGGGTGATTACAACCATCCACTCCGCCATGAACGATCAACCGGTGAGTGATGCCTACCACCATACCGACCTGAGAAAAACCCGCTCCGCCGTTGCTTCGATTATCCCCATCGACACCGCACTGGCCCGCGGTATCGAGCGTATTCTCCCCCATTTGGCCGGGAAATTCGAAGCCCAGGCCATGCGTGTGCCCACCGTCAATGTCTCCGCCATTGATCTGTCTGTACAATTGCAAAAAACCGTCAGCCAATCTTCAGTGAATGCCCTGCTTGAATCGGCAGCCGCAAAAAACTTTAAAGGCGTACTGGGTTTTACCGAAGAACCCCTGGCTTCCTGTGATTTTAATCACGACCCGCGCTCCGGCATTATTGATGCTAGTCAGACGCGGGTGGCCGGAGGTAAGTTGGTGAAGATTTTAATCTGGTTTGACAACGAATGGGGCTTTGCAAATCGCATGCTGGATGTGGCCAGGCAGATCACTTGAACGGCTTACCTTGCCCATTTGGTTAAAAATAACCCGCCATCCACATAGCCCGAATTTTTTGCCCTGTAAAACCGGGACGGACCAGAGAG
>NZ_JAVAMR010000027.1:0-52195 GCF_030731025.1 Microbulbifer sp. 2205BS26-8
AACGCACCTCCACCACAAATCTCTGTAGAGTCCCAGACTTTCAACGACAAAGCCGATATATGGCGGTGAGAGAGGGATTCGAACCCTCGATGGGCGTTAACCCATACGCCCTTAGCAGGGGCGCGCCTTCAGCCACTCGGCCATCTCACCATTCACTCATGTCTAAACACCCGCATTAAGGGGACTTTCCGGAGAATAGCCGTCGGGCGGGTGCTTACATCAAAGTGGGCGGGATCATACCAATGGCCTGACAAAAATCAATGGGAAATCAGTAACATTTTGCTCTTTTTTATTCTATCGGGCACAAACTGGTCTACAGATTCAATAAAAGACTTCTCCGCCAACGCGTCAGGTAAAATTGAGGTTGATGCAAATAAAAAAGGCCGGGGATCCGGCCATTTTCCGCAAACCACGCAACTATTCGCTACCCCCCTCCTCAGAGGACTGTCTTTCGCGCTGGATACGCTGATAGATTTCTTCGCGGTGGACGGCGACTTCTTTTGGCGCATTGACCCCAATGCGTACCTGATTGCCCTTCACCCCCAGCACGGTAACCGTCACATTGTCGCCGACCATCAGCGTTTCACCAATTCGGCGGGTTAAAATCAACATTACCTACTTCTCCTTGATCATCCTGTGATAAAGAGCGGCCGGTATTCCCCTAAAGCTGCTCTTATTTGGCATCATAACCGGATGGCGGTGCAAAAAGGCCAAAAAGGGGCCCATCGTACTATTCAGTATTGACCAGCCGAACAAAATCTCAACAGGTTGAATTTTGTGCCAAGAAGCCAAATCGAAATGAAAGGCTCACACCGCCTTAACTCTGGTTATTGTGTTTTACATCTCTGCTTATCAGAGAGTTCAAACTCACTGTGCAAGGCCCGCACAGCGAGTTCAAGGTAGCGCTCATCGATAATCACCGATATCTTGATCTCAGATGTGGTGATCATCTGGATGTTGATATTGTCTTCACCGAGCGCGCTAAACATGCGACTGGCCACGTTTGCATGGGATCGCATGCCCACACCGACAATAGACACCTTGGCAATCTTGTCGTCTGAGATCACTTCTCGCGCACCAAGTTCCGCCGCGACACGTTCCAGCACATCACGCGCTTTGCCCAGATCATTGCGGTGCACGGTGAAAGTAAAGTCTGTGGTGCCATCGACAGCACTGATGTTCTGCACAATGACGTCCACTTCAATATTTTCACCGCCAACCGGTGCCAGAATTCGGCAGGCAACTCCCGGGGTATCCGGCACACCGCGAATTGTTAACTTGGCCTCATCACGGTTGAACGCGATACCAGATACAACAGGTTGCTCCATTTCGTTATCTTCCTCATCCAGGCTAATCAGGGTTCCGTTGCCATCCTCAAACGTGGAGAGCACACGCAGGGGAACCTTGTATTTACCGGCAAACTCCACAGCGCGGATCTGCAAGACCTTGGAACCGAGACTGGCCATCTCCAACATCTCCTCGAACGTGATACGGTCCAGGCGGCAGGCACTGTCCACCACCCGAGGGTCAGTGGTATAAACCCCATCGACATCCGTATAGATCTGGCACTCCATCGCACCCAGTGCCGCCGCCAGGGCCACGCCTGTGGTATCCGAACCACCACGCCCTAAAGTGGTGATATTTCCGTAATCATCCACACCCTGAAAGCCCGCAACCACAACCACTTTGCCTGCATCCAGAGCCCCGCGCATTCGTTCGACATCAATGCGCTGAATGCGCGCTTTGGTATGCGCGTTGTCCGTGAGGATCTTGACCTGCCCACCGGTATAGGAGCAGGCATCGTAGCCACGCTTTTTCAGGGCCATGCTCAACAGCGCAATAGTGACCTGCTCTCCGGTGGAAACCAGTACATCCAGTTCTCGGGGATCGGGTTTTTCCTGAACCTGATACGCGAGATCAATCAAGCGGTTGGTCTCCCCGCTCATAGCGGAAAGCACCACAATCAGATCATGCCCCTGGGCGCGAAATGCAGCCACCTTGTCGGCGACAGCCTCTATGCGCTCAATCGAGCCCACAGAGGTCCCACCGTATTTCTGCACGAACAAACTCATAACTTTCTGTGTTTTCCCTGCTCATGGCCAAGCACACGCACCCTTCCAGCTGGCGCAGGCGCGCACTTAATCATCAAACTTCGACGAAATCAACTTGACACCCTTCTCTTGCGTCAAATTGACCGACATTACGCGCTGAGGGAATCCTCAACCCACGCCGGTACCGCCTGTAACATCCCCGCCAGTGCAGAAAGATCTGTTCCACCCCCCTGGGCCATGTCGCGGCGACCACCACCCTTGCCACCAAGTCTGCCAGCGGCGAAGCGCATCAGGTCACCGGCCGAGAGACGGTCGGTAAGGTCCTGGGTTACGACAGCCACCAGGGCCACCTTGCCTTCACCCGGTGCGGCGAGTAATACAACACCACTGCCGAGCTTGTTCTTCACCTGATCTGCCAGATCCCGCAAGGACTTGGGGTCCGCACCCTCCACGGAGGTTGCCAGCAGCTTAAAACCGGCTATATCCACTGCCTGGGCGGAGAGATCGCCACCAACACCCGAGGCAAGTTTGGCTTTCAGCTGTGCAACCTCCTTCTCCAGCCTGCGATTCGTGCGCAGTAGCTGCTCCACCTTATCCGCCAGGGTATCCGGGCGCGCCTTGAGGAGCGCGGCGATATGTTCAAGGTGCTGCTGGGTCTGGTCGAACAGCGACAGTGCATGGGCACCGGTCACCGCTTCGATACGGCGCTGCCCCGAAGCAATGCCGCTCTCGCCGACAATGCGCAGCAGGCCAATATCACCGGTGCGTTCGACATGAGTACCACCACACAACTCCACAGAAAAGGCGCCCCGCTCGGCCACGCCCATGGAGAGCACACGCACGGTGTGGCCGTATTTTTCGCCAAACAACGCCAAAGCACCCATTGCTTTAGCGGAGTCGATATCAGTTTCAAGGGTTTCCACCAGCGTATTGGCGCGAATCTGGGCATTCACCAGGGACTCAATGGCACTTATCTGCTTGAGGGTTACCGCCTCAGGGTGGGAAAAATCAAAGCGCAAGCGCTCGGAATCCACCAGGGAACCCTTCTGGGTTACATGCTCGCCCAACACTTTGCGCAACGCTGCATGCAACAGATGGGTGGCAGAGTGGTTGAGGGCAGTTGCCCAGCGCACATCCGCAGACACTTTGGCTGCGACCTGGTCACCAACCGCAATAGCGCCCCGAAGCACCTTGCCACTGTGCAGATGGTGGCCTCCCTGTTTGGTACAGTCGCGCACTTCGAAGCAGCCGGCTCTCGCGTTCAGGTAACCGCAATCGCCAACCTGGCCACCGGACTCCGCATAAAAGGAGGTGCGATCCAGTATCACAGCGCCCTCTTCACCCTCTTCCAGGCGCCTCACCCGCCCACTCTCTTTGACGATAGCGACGACGATGCCCTCAACTTCCGTTGCGTCATAACCCAGAAACTCAGTTGCCCCCCCCAGGCCCAGCACTTCGGTGTAGCCCTGCTTAAACTTGCCCGCCGCACGGGCGCGCTCGCGCTGGGCTTGCATCGCCGCTTCATAACCGGCCATATCCAGGTACAAGCCACGCTCGCGGGCGATATCCTGGGTCAGGTCGGTAGGAAAACCATAGGTGTCATGCAAGGTGAATACCAGCGCGCCAGGAATTTCACTGTCTTCCAGGAAGGCGAGGGCGTCTTCCAGCAGGGCCATCCCTTTATCCAGGGTCTTGGCGAATTGCTCCTCTTCTTTACGCAGAACCTGTTCAATGGTTTGCTGTTTCTCACGCAATTCAGGATAGGCTTCGCCCATCTGCTCGACCAGGGCCTCCACCAACTGGAAAAAAAAGACCGCCTTGTGCCCCAGCTTGTGCCCATGGCGCACAGCGCGGCGGATAATGCGGCGGAGGACAAAGCCGCGCCCCTCATTGGAGGGCATAACACCATCGGCTATCAGGAAAGCGCAAGAGCGGATATGATCTGCGATCACCCGCAGGGATTTCTCTTCCAGATTGTCACAGCCAACAATGGTACCGGCAGCTTTTAACAGTGCCTGGAACAGATCGATTTCGTAGTTGGAGTGTACGCCCTGCATCACGGCAGCTATACGCTCCAGGCCCATTCCAGTATCCACCGACGGCTTGGGCAGCGGATGCAAGCCTCCCTCTGCTGTGCGCTCGTACTGCATAAACACCAGATTCCAGATCTCGATATAGCGGTCCAGCTCATCATTGTCTGAACCGGGCGGGCCTCCGGCTACCGCTTCACCGTGGTCATAGAAAATCTCTGAGCTGGGCCCACAGGGACCGGTGTCACCCATTTGCCAGAAATTGTCCTCATCCAGGCGGGAGAAACGGTCGACACTGACACCGATCTCTTTCAACCAGATATCGGCGGCCTCATCGTCACTGATATGTACGGTAATCCACAGGCGCTCTTCAGGCAGGCCCAGAACTTTGGTGAGAAAATCCCAGGCAAAACGGATAGCCTCGCGCTTAAAGTAATCGCCAAAGCTGAAATTGCCCAGCATTTCAAAAAAGGTATGGTGTCGCGCAGTATAGCCGACGTTCTCCAGATCGTTGTGCTTGCCGCCGGCGCGCACACAGCGCTGCGCGCTGGCTGCGCGCCTGTAGGGGCGTGACTGATGACCGAGAAAGGTATCCTTGAACTGTACCATGCCGGCATTGGTGAACAGCAGGGTCGGATCGTTGCCCGGAATCAGAGAGCTCGATGGCACAATGGTATGGCCCTGTCCCGCAAAGTAATTCAGAAAGGCTTCGCGAATCTGTGCGCTTTTCATCCAGCGTCATTCCACTTCGTTTGTTGAAAGTAAGTTGAACGACACCATCGACGACGAGATGTCATTTCTGCCCCATTTATTGTGCAAGGCTGTGCTCAGGCATTTTTTTCTGAGCCAGCAGGTGAACATGCAAATGGAATACGGTCTGCCCGGCACTGCGACCATTATTGACCACCAACCGAAACCCTTCGAGGCCTAATCGTCGGCCCAGTTCGGCAGCCACCCACATTAAATGACCGAGTAAAGCTTTGTCTTCGCTTTTGGCGTCTGACAAGTTGACCAGGGGCTTTCGCGGGATAATAAGCAGATGGGTTGGCGCTTGTGGCGCTCGATCCTCAATAACGACGCAAAGGTCGTCTTCGTAGACTTTCTCGGCCGGGATATCGCCTGAAATAATTCGACTAAATACGCTGGATTCACCCATTGGTTTATTTTTCCAGCTTTTCCTCGGCGGTCAGCTGTCGCGCTTCAGACTCCAGCATCACCGGTATCCCATCCCGGACCGGGTAGGCCAGACCACTGGCCTTGCACACCAGTTCCTGGGTGTCCTCGCGATACTCGAGTGGCGCTTTACTCACAGGGCACACCAACAGGCTCAGTAACTTTTTGTCCATGTTTCACCCACTATTTCCCCCACCACAACTTCCGGGGTCAAAAATGACCGCGTATCATACATGGCTTCAAGGGGTTTTTCACGGTATTTGCCACGGTTTCTGCCGGTATACTCTGCTGCCTTACCCAATTTTTACCCTAAGGCGACAGCCCTGGGTGCGGGCAGCAGGGAATGCAAATGTTCCAACAACAACTCCCGTGCCAAACGCCCCTCTTCCACCTCATTAAACACTTCGTGGTAGGCATCGGGAAAACAGTGCAGTTTTTTATACTCTGAGCCAATACGTTTAAACCAGTTCCGGCTGATTCCCGTGTCCACCAGTTGGTCTGACTCCGGCAGTAACATCAGGCAGGGCGCCTGCAGGCACCCGAGGTTGGCGGAGAGGAACGTCCGCTCCCGCAGGAAGGTTTCAAACCAGCGCAAGGACACACCCCGATGTGTCAACGCATCACTCCGGTAGGCCTCGACAACTGCGGTATCGCGACATAACCATTGGTCATCAATCCTGTTGGAGAGCACTAGTCCCGGAACCAGCTTTGCCAGAGTGAGCACCAGCCACAGCTCCAGGCCCGCGGGCTCCCGCCTGCCGGAAAAACCCGGTGCAGACAGGATCACACTGTCTGCAACGTCGTAGCGGATAGCGCTGCCACAAGCCACCACCGCTCCCATACTGTGTCCCAGGAGGTGCAGGCTGATATCGGGGCTAGCCTGTTTGATCAGGCTTATCAATGCGTACAGATCCTCGCAATACAGAGAGAAATCATCGATATGTCCCCTTTTGCCTGCGGACAAGCCGTGACCGTAGTGGTCCAGTGCATAGACACTGAAGCCCGCCCGGTTGAGGTGCCTGGCCAGGGCGGCATAGCGGCCGCTGTGCTCACCCAGGCCGTGGGAAATCACCACGATGCCCAGCGCGCGCTCCACCCACCAACGCCGGTAGTGCAAACGTATATCCCTCGTCAAAAATTCCATCCCCCCTCCCCTCTTACAGTCTTTCTCATTATTGCATTGCCTGCCTGCAGCCAGGATTACTCCGCGCGTTCCAGGCTATCGCGGTATTGACCCAACATGGCGAGGTGGTTCAAACGCGCCCGCCGCACCAGGGCGCCCTGCGCAGCACAAATATGCTCCTCCCGACCACGCCAAGCCGCCAGTGCCGGCTGCTGCAGGGCCCGGCCATAGGAGAAGCTCAGTTGCCAGGGCGCATTGCCAAGTCGGTTCAGGGCATTGAGATTGGCTGTGGCCTCCTCGGGACTCTGCCCGCCGGAGAGAAAGTGAATACTGGGCACCGCAGCAGGTACTGCGCGCCGCAGACTGCGCAGGGTGTACTCCGCAACCTGTTTCGGCTCGGCGCGGGCACACTCCGACCCCGGCGTTATCATACTGGGCTTGAGCAGCATCAGTTCCAATATGACGCCGTGGCGATGCAGGGCGTGAAAGACCGAGTGCCAGACCTGCTCATTGACTGCCGCACTCCGCTCAATACTGTGGTTACCATCCATCAGTACCTCCGGCTCTACGATGGGTACAACACCCTCACACTGGCAGACAGCGGCATACCGGGCGAGCACCTCGGCATTGGCATGCAATCCCAGTTCGGTGGGGTTTTCCGGACCCAGCGGATACACTTCCCGCCACTTGGCAAAGCGTGCACCCAACTTTTTGTACCCCCGCAACCGCTCCCCGAGGCCGTCCAGCCCAAAAGTGATCATATCCCCAAGGGCCCCGGGCAGTGGCCCCTTGCCTCTGTCGACCTTGATACCGGGCAGGATTTTCTGTGCCGCCGCCCTCTGTGCCAAGGGAATACCCTGGTCATCGCACTGACCAAGGGTTTCCTCAAACAGAATCACCCCGCTGACATACTCCCCCAGTTCCTCGCTTGTGAGCAGAGCCGAACGATAACTGCGACGGCTCTGTTCCGTTGACTCCACTCCCACTGACGCGAAACGCTTGGCGATGGTGCCGCCACTTTCGTCCGCAGCGAGAATGCCCCGTTGGCCATCAACCAATTCGGCAATGGTCGCCTGCAATTCACTCTGAAGCGTCATTTGGATAGCTCCCGCGGTATAAAAACACGCTATTCCCCTTAAAATGCCTGACAGGCGGAGACCGCCCGCTTCCAGCCGGCCAGCAAAGACGTCCGTTTGGGTGTGGCCATCGCGGGCCGGAAGTCCCGCTCTATCTCCTGCAGGCATTCCGGCAATCGCTGGGACTGCCAGAGTCCACTGCCAATGCCCGCCAGGAGCGCGGCACCGATCGCGGTAGACTCGTTCTGCCTGGGGCGCTCTACTCGCATTGCGGAGATATCCGCTTGAAACTGCATCAGAAAGTTATTCGCACTGGCCCCACCATCCACGCGCATATGGCTGATGGGCAGCCCGAGAGCTGCACTCATCAGGCACACCAATTCATCGCTCTGATAGGCAATGGATTCAAGCGTAGCGCGCACCAGTTCCGCACGACCGCTACCGCGACTCAATCCACAGATGGTGCCCCGCGCCAAAGGGTTCCAGTGGGGCGCACCGAGTCCACTGAAGGCGGGCACCAGATAGACACCGCGGGTATCGGGAACACTTTGTGCAATCATCTCAGTTTCCGCGGCCTGTTGAATCAGGCCCAGTTCATCGCGCAGCCACTGCACTGCAGAGCCGGCGGTAAATACCGAGCCCTCCACAGCATAGGCCGGGTCACCATGGACATCGCAGGCCACCGTTGCCAGTAGCCCCTGAGGGAGAGCAGATGGCATCTCGCCGGCAAACGCCAACATAAAACACCCGGTGCCGTAAGTATTTTTGATATTCCCGGGATGGATACAGCCCTGGCCAAACAGCGCCGCCTGTTGATCGCCGACTACCCCGCAAATGGGCGCATCGGTGCCAAGGAAAGCTTCGGGATCGGCATCGGTAAAATAGCCGGCGGATGGTCGAATTTCCGGAAGTATGGATTCCGGGCAGTCGAACAGTGCCAGCAGTTCAGGGTCCCAGTGTTTTTGTGCCAGGTTGTATAGCAAAGTACGGCTGGCATTGGTGTGATCGGTAAGATGCGCGCGGCCGCCACTCATTTTCCAGATCAGCCAGCTATCCACGGTACCGAAACAAAGCGCACCACTGCGGGCACGGGCCAGTAATTCGGGATTCTGACGAAACAACCACAGCAGCTTGCTCGCCGAAAAATAGGCATCCAGCAGCAGACCACTGCGTTCACGCAGCCAATGTGCATTTCCCCCTGCAGCAAGCTCCGCGCAGATTTCTGCAGAGCGGCGGCACTGCCATACGATCGCCGGATGCACCGGCTCCCCGGTGTACCGGTCCCACAGGATAGTGGTCTCCCGCTGGTTGGTAATTCCCACAGCCTGGATATCCGATGCCCGGATACCGGCGCGCTCCAAGGCTGCGCTGCACACATACCGTGTCACCTGCCAGATCTCTTCGGCGTTCTGCTCAACCCAGCCCGGTTTGGGGTAGTAATTGGAAATCTCCGAATAGCTGTGGCCAATCAGGGCTCCGCAGGTATCGAAAACAAAGGCTGTTGTGCCGGTGGTGCCCTGGTCGATGGATAAGATCATAGCGTGCCCCGTGATTATTCTGCTGGCGCTCTGTATCCCGTGGCGCGTTTTAATGAAGGGCGCATGCTCCGGCCACCCCGTGAAAAGAATATAAGCCCAATGACTTGGCGTCCAGCACCGGGCGATTCTATCCAACGGCAGGCGCGGACAGCCCGGTTACAACGTCGCGGCCTATTTGCGCAGCTTCCCAGCCCGGGTGTGCACTGGAGAATACCCAGTCTCTGCCCAGAAACGGTTTCTGTAGTTATGCAAAATACCTACTAAAGGCTTAACCGCAAACCAGTGATCGCATGTTATTGCGGATTCGGAAAAACCGCCGTATCCCCTGAACTTGCGGTTGAGGCCATTCAGGTACCGCAGATCACCGGTTTGTTTAAGGGTTACTTTTATTGAAAAGCGTTGCCAGCAGCCGAGGCGTGATATCTGTACTGTCAGGTTGCGGTCTTGGCCGGCCTGGTCAATCGATAATTGCGCTTTTTTTTAATCGCATGCATCGAGAAATATAGGCGCGCAAATTATCCTATTGGATTTTATTCAGTTTTTCCCGTGTCAAAGCTACGTAAAATCGACAGCCCTCTTTCAGTATTGCGGGCTACGGCGAAACAGGCTGCTGCAAAGCCAGTGCTTTATAAGAGACCCAGAACTTTCAAAATTCATTCCCTCAACAGGAAAACGGCAGCGTGACATAAGAGTAGAGCAAAGGCGCTAACCCAAGGTGGGCCAACACCAGGGGCCAGCTAACTAACTTAATAACATACCTATCAAAATGGCTATATGGATAATACGCTAGATACTTGCTTGCCTTCAATAAAGTGGAGTATTTTCAGCAGGTTGGAGCAGTTCCCCAGGCGCGGGTAGCGTTGCGCCCGCCTTTTCCTATTCTATGCCTACCGTTCCCACGCCCCGCCCCGCACCCCCTTGAAACGTGGCTTTCCGAGCTTCCCCATCACGACATGTTGACTTTGAAGCGCCGAACTGGCGAAAATCTAAGAATTGGGACAAATGTTTCAGTCATAGTATTGGAGGTGAGGTGGAATCAGGTAAGGATAGGAGTCCACGCCCCCAAATCCCTCCCTGTCCACCGTGAAGAAGTTTATATGCGCACCGAAAGGGAACGGAAGGCAGGCAATGGAACGCGTTGAGAGACGGATTCTTTAAAGAGAGCGGCCTCACCTTCGAGCCCCCGTCCCTGTGAATCATCCAACCCGGCAATAATTTAAAGGAAGTAGAACGGGTATCAATAGTAAAGATGCTCGCAGACTGCCAACCAGGCTCAACAGCGAAATCATCGATTCAAGTTCCCTGCCTGTGCCCGCCAAGCTGTGCCCTCTTGCTTGGAGGCAACCCCATAACCACCGGACAAGAGGGCACCTTTTGGCTCCAAAAACCACGTTGTGATTGTCGGTTTTACGGCATCTCCACTATCCCGCTGGCCTGCCTCAGCAGTACTCTTGAATTTTACCTTGCGCTCTGTTTGCACTGTCTTTCCAATATTCGAGTTAGCAGATTTTCAGGCAGCTAGCCGATGTTTTTACCCACCAAAAAAATGGCACTGATTTAATGCTTTAAAGCGCCTTTGTAAGCAATCTGTAACATATGTGTGTTTACGTATCTTCCATCTCGTCGATTGATTTTTCTGCTTTCCATTCCAAATGATTTACTTGCCTGTCAGCCAGAGTATTTTTCACTTGTGATGCTGCAAAATTTTAACCAAAACTTCATTTTTAGATTGTCGCCCAGTTGAATATTTGGCGTCTTTGCAGGGGTTGGTTGTTTATTCAATGCCTGGCCTCTGCTCTAAAGCGGGTGTTTGGTAATAGCTGTTTGAACGGTGCGGGAATTACAGGTGTGCTATCAGGATTTTCTATTCGTGAGTAGGGGTGTGATATGAGATTAAACGTTTCCAAAAGGTTGCTATGTGCCGCTATTGGCATGGCTGTTACTGGCCAACTGCAGGCTGCGGGGCTGAAGCTGGATTTATATGTTGATGCTGAGCCCGCCGGACAAATCGAGATATTGCTGAATGGTGAGCATCTAGGCTCCACTGACGTCAGGGGTTCCTTTTGGAGTGACGCCATTCCGTCCGGCCGACACCGGCTGCAATTGGGCCTTGAAAAAGAATCAGAATCTTACGCCTTTACCGTGACAGAAGATGAGGCAGCCCTGGTTACCATCAACACCGACTCCGAGACCGGACGCAGTGTAAAATCCATTCAGAAGATGGCGCTTTCAGCCGTGGATGAGCACGGTTTTTCACCGGAAACCTTCCCGTCTGAAAATCTGGCGCCAGGGGTTATTCAGGGCACGGTGAGCACGCTTGATGGAGAGCAGCCACTGCGCAATGTGACGGTTACGGTTGTCGGCAGCAGTGAGCAAACAGTTACAGACCGCTATGGTAATTTTGAATTACAACTCGCCCCCGGCAACTACCAGCTGCAACTGGAACACCCCGATTACCAGACTGCCCAACTGAACGCGCTCCGGGTACTGTCAAAAATCAACCTGGCCCTGGATGTGCAGCTTTCCACTGCCGATGTTTTTGCCGGTGAAGGGGGGGATACGCTGGAAGAGGTACAGGTTCTGGGCCGCTACCTACCGGGCAATCCCATTGAAATTGAGCGGGTGTCTTCGTCGGTTGTGGACAGCATAGATTTCACGCAAATAGCCCGTTTCGATGACTCCATGGTAAGCAGCGCGCTCAAGCGTGTGGTTGGCGTAACCCTTGAGGAGGATCGATTCCCCATTGTGCGCGGTATGAAAAGCCGCTACCAATCCACGGATTTTAATGGGGCGTTTCTTCCCAGTACCGACCCGGCGCGGCGCGACCTCCCCCTGGATATCTTTCCCGCTGGCATTATGCAGGGCCTGAGTTTGCAAAAAAGCGCCTCGGCTGATGTGCCCTCCAGTGCAACCGCGGGGCATATCTCCATGCGTACCAAAGAAGCGCCACAGGAGGGGTTCTTTCAGACTTCTTACTCGGCAAGCCACGGCGATATGCACGGGGATGGCCTTTTGATGTCCGGCACCGAGGGGGACCGGGACTGGCTCGGTATGGATGATGGCACGCGTGAGCTACCGGATGAGTTGGGACAAACGCTGTTTTTGTACCTGAATGTAAAGCAAGATCCGGATAGTGTCGGCGAGTTTACTGAAGAGGATATACAGAGAATAGCGCGCAGTATCCCCCACAATAGGATTGAAAAAGGTGAGGCACAAATTGACTCCAGCATCAGCTTTAGCGGCGGTAACAGCTGGGATATCGGCGAGCAGAATTTTGGCTTTATCAGTGCGGTGCGCTACTCGAGCAAATGGAGTAACAATACCAAGCAGAATACCCGCTACGCTAAATTCAACGAGGAACTGGATATTGATTCTATTGTGGAGACCCATGATACCAACAATGTAATTGACCTGAGCGCTATGTTAAATCTGGAGTGGAATATCAGCGATCAGCACCGCCTGGGGCTGAATAATATTGCATTGCGCCACACCACCAATTCCGCTGAAATATCAATACATCACGCTGCGCCGTCGTCTTTAAAGGGGGCCCTATCCGAAAGTCAAATTGAGGAAATCAAAGCCAATTTAGACCTTGAAAAATTCTTGTACCAGAATGTGGACTGGATTGAAGAACAGCTTTTGAGTCACCAACTCTGGGGGGAACACAGCTTCTCCTTGCCATCGCGCAGTGGCTGGATGAATTATCTGGGTGATCTTGAAGTCCAGTGGCAATTGATGGAAGCCACTAGTGAATACGATCGTCCGAATGCGACCCAATACTCCTACAGGCGCGTGAATGGATCTAGCTATTCACTCAATACAGCAAATTTTTCCCAGTACAATTTCTGGGAAGAAATGGAAGAGGACTTATCTGGAAATAAATTGGACATTGCCCTGCCGATAGAGGGTTTTAGCTGGGCCTCATTGGTACTCAAAGGTGGGCTTTTAACGATGCAGAGGGACCGGGACGGAGCCTATCACCATTACCAACTTAAGAATGGCTCAACTCTGCCTCCGGAAATTTATCAAAACCCGGACCCAACTCAAGTGTACGCTCCAGAAAATATTGCCGGCAGTCCAGGTAGCCATGGTTTTTATTTGAGTATTGGCCGGATAATTGGCGAAAAGGACGTTGGGTTCTCCGGAGATAGCTATATCGCCGAACAGGAAATTGATGCCGCCTATGGCCTTATTGAAATGGATATCCAGGAGAGATTCAAAGTAAATGTTGGGGTACGCAAAGAAAAGTACCGATTTCTTGCGGAGCAATATGCCTATACTCCCGAGCCTCTGGTGGAGCTATTGGATAAAGAGCGCACCTTCCCTTCGGTGAGTGTTACCTATCTATTGAATGACCAGTGGCAACTGCGTACCGCTTACTCCGAAACAGTCAGTTGGCCCGAGATTTACGAGATAATGCCCCGCGTCTTCTATGATATAGAAACCCTGGAGCGATATTCAGGGAACCCGGAGTTAAAACCCGCGGATATTGACAATATTGATATACGCCTTGAATGGTATCCCTCGGAGTCGGAATCCATCACCCTGGCCTATTTTACCAAGGATATGATTAATGCAATCGAAAACCGCTTTGCCAAGAGCGGTGATGTGTTTGATTTCTATACTTTCGACAATGCGGAAAAGGCAGAAGCCTATGGATGGGAGCTGGATCTGCGCCGGGAGTTCACCCTGGGGCGGGACCAGGGGCACGAAGTCTTTGTGCAGTTTAATTATGCCGGCATTCATTCAGAGGTGAAGACAACCGGTGGGCCTGATTTATTTCCGGTGTTGATAAAACGTGGGTTGCAGGGGCAGCCTGACTATGTCACCAACCTGCAGCTGGGCTATGACCATATTGATAGCGGCCAGGAAGTTACCCTTGTCTTTAGCCGCAAGGGCAGAGAACTGGCCATTGCAAACCCGGGTTTGGAAACAGTGCCATCCGATGTCTATGAGCTGCCCTACAATGATCTGCGCCTTATTTACAAGAAAAATTTCTTAAACGGATTGTCTTTGTCTGCCTCCATAGACAACCTGCTAGATGAAGAGCACCAAATGGTGTACGACGGTTATAAAACGCCCTATTTAAACTATTCCAGCGGCCGCAAATTCAAACTGAAGGCCAGCTATAGCTATTAAAGAGACAGAAATTTACGCTGAATTGATATAACTGGCGAGCGAGTGTAGCTGCGCCACTTACCAATTTCCAAAAGACCACTTGGATGGAATTATGTCTAAGAGAAATGATTGCGCTATTGATACTATTCGCAAACAGATTGTCGATCGATTGAGAGCTTACTTACACAAGCGCTTGATATTATTGGGGAGCGCCCTGCTGTTGACGGCTTGTAGCGGCGAGTCCTCCGATGAAATTGCACAGGAGCAGCCATTGGATTTATCCCTGCAACAGTGTGAGCTGGCACAGGGCGGGGTGGTGGGTACCCCCATCGATCCGATAATGGTTGACGGTGTTGAAACCCAGGCCTGCCTGCTGAATGTGGACTTTGGCCAGTCGGGGAAAATTAAACTGAAAACCAGCCACCAGTATGAACCCCTGGCCTGGATACTGGATGGCGTTTACGACATAGGCCAGAGCAAACCCTATGCAACGCTGGAAGAGATACAGGCCGACGAGGTTGTTGATGTTTCAGGGTCAGGATCGCCTGTCTATGCACGGGAGGGCAGCGTGGTCGTGGTTCATCGCAATGCCCGCCTCAATATTAATATTGAGTCTATTGATGACAACCGTTCCGGTGGTGGCGAATGGGGCGGTGTTGTAGTGAACAGTATTGGTGATCATCCAGACTGCGGAGACAATACAAGTAGCGAAAACTTCTGCAATATTCAAGGACCCTGGGGTTACTACGGCGGCTTGTCCCGATCCGACACCCGGTATGGGCCTGCAGTGCTGACCGGCAATGCTATCGGTGGTGACACCATTCGAACTGGTTTTCTTGGCTATGTGGCCGAGGCCGGGGGGGCCACAAAGAATAACCTCCCACTGGAGGCCGCCATTACCATCAATGCGCCACACTTCACGCAAACCCAATCGCCACAAGGCATTCTGTACAGCGCGAATACGGGCCTGGAACTTAATGGCGGCGCCTTGCGGGCGAGCATTTATGCAATGGGCAACCAGGAGCATGCGATTCACTGGCACAGTGGATTTGGCGGCCTGATAGGCAATGATCGCATTATTTATCACGATAGTGACACAGTGGCCCTGAAGGGAGAAGCCAGCAGCCCGGCAATGGAAGAGGAACCTGGCGTTCAAATTGATCGGCTGACAGTGGTGGATAAAGCCCTGACCGCAGCCAAGGCCCTCGAAGTTTCCGGGGGCGGGGATATTGCTATAGAGCACTTTGTGGTACAGGGGTTTAATACCTGCTTGAGTATTGCCGACCCGACAACCCAGGTGGCCCTCGGCAACAGTGTGTTGTACTGCGATAAAGCCAGCCGGGCGGTGGAAGGTGAGCCCGACTATGCCGAGCCACTGCTCTCCCAGGGGGAGAATAACTATACCCTGAATCCGGATTTAAAGTCTGATCTGGCACTGGATAACACAGCTATTCAGGGGATTGCGAATGCACGGCTCAGAAGTTCATCAACATTAGCCGTGTTAAAACATTACGATTTCCGCCTGCTGTACGAACCCTGCTTTGGTGTGGGCACGCCCCTCGATGAAACCGTCGATATCGGGCCGAACATCTACAGCATTTGCGAATTGCAGGGCCAGGTAAACAGCGGCCTGTATTTTGATGACGATATCAATGATGCGCTTGTGGCCTGGCGCCTGAAAGGGCCGGTAACCTTTGGCAATGCACTGGCTGCCCTGAGTGATGAAGAGCAGATAGCCCACTTGCAGCAGCCGAAAAAAGTGATTTTGGATGGAGACTCCAAACTGCTGCTGGATGCCACTTCTTCACTGACCTTTCATGGAGATGTTACCCTGAGTGTGCGGGGCAGTGCAGATGACCCGGTAACGCTGGCAGCCCGGGATGCCGAAGTGCACTGGGCCGGGATGAGCATCCACGGCCTGGACAACCAGTGTGCCAGTAAAGCGGCCTGTGTCCTGGCTGCCCAGCCCCGGGTCAATATCCAATACCTGCGTTTGCTGAATGCAGGTAATGGCCAGCCCGCCCTCAAACTCCAGCATGTGGGTGCCGGAGCTGAGCTCAACCACCTGGATATTGCCAACTCCCAGACCGATGGCCTGGCCCTGGATGGCGGTGCAGCGAATATCGATTGGCTCCTGGTTTCGGACGTGAAAGACAACCTGGTCAGCTGGGCAAACGGCTATCGCGGCACGGTACAATATGCCATTTTACAGCCGGGAGACATGTCCAGCGGCCATGCCCTGCTGGGCCGCAATAATCCCACAGACCACAACGCCACACCACGCTCGCGCCCGGTTATGGCTAATATCACCCTGCAAGGCGCGGAGAGTTCGGATAGCGCCATTTTGCTGGAAGACGGCTCCGGCCTGTTGCTCTACAACTCCGTGGTGACCGAGTTTGCCACCTGCCTGGATATCGATGACCAGGCCACCTCGGACCTGCAGTTCAGCGACCCGCTGGAAATCTATTTCAACAATGTGGTGCTGGATTGTGGCCGTACCGTTCCAGATGAAAACGAAGACGACGGGCACGATTTTGCCACCGCCACCCAGGGACTCAGCGGCGTGTACGAAGTGGCTGCGGTACTAGACAGCAACTTTGTCGCTACCGGTGACGATATTCCCGGCATCAACACCGGGATTGATCTCACCCTGGCCGGCGACGCCGCCCGCTACCTGAACGCCAACGTGGGCTATATGGGTTCTGTACAAGACTCCCTAGACGATTGGTACCAGGGCTGGAGCGATTCTGTGGCGGTATTGCTGGCCGCCGAATGTGACTATAAAGGCGTGCTGGAGAAGGATTACGTTTACAAAAATGAGAGAGCGGGTAGCGTAAGCGTAGAAGATAAGAAGTTTTTTTCCTACTTTAAGGTCTGCGGGCTGCGCGGCACGATTACCGAAGACTTTATCCTGAATGCCTTTACCGGAGAAGACCGGGTGGCTATCGAAAGCGGGCACCAGGTGAATGAAGAAGTCTATCCGGGGTATTTTCTGGAGCGTGACCCGGCGCCCACCCTGTGGCTGATAAACGGTCTGGTTAGGGTCGGTGAAGGGCATCTGGCCATTACCGATACTGCCCAGGTGGCGGCGATGAAGGCCGATCCGGTAACCCTGGGAATGGAAACCTCCAGCATCGTGATGGTTGCCAAGGGCGGCGGCCTGCATATTACCCGCGGCGGCGCCCTGGAAGTGATTGGCGATGTAAGCCTGAACAATATGGAGCGCGATGGGGATGCCGCTGGGCCAGTGAATTTGGTGGGATTAATTGCTAACGCCAGCCCTAGTTTTTCTGCAGGCTACCCCTTAAATACGAAAGTGCGCACCTGGGCTGGTCTGATCATTGATGGTTTTGCGCGCAACAACCAGTGCCCGAAGGCCATGGCGGAGCCCGGCAGCCGTGTCTGTAATATTCAGGGGGAGTATGGCTACCATGGCGGTTATGATGACAACCACGGCAATGTGAATATTGAAAACCTGCACCTGCTACAGGGCTCGCTGCGCCTGAACAGCGTCGGCCGCGGCGGTAAGATTGAGAACCTGTACTTTGGTCTGGGGGGGGATATAAATCAGACTCCACGTACGCCCGCGGCCTGGGGTAGTGAGAACGTTGGCCGCGCGGCGATCGATATTAATGGCGGTGTGGTAAATCTGCGTAACGTCCAGATTGCTGATCCAGTACCAGGTAATAGCCTTCGCTGGAATCATGGATACCGGGGCACTATGCAATCGGTTTTTATTGAGGATAGCGGATTTGCCAATCCCTTCGGTTCTTCTCAAGAAGAATTTGTCAGCACTCTTATCCAAAAAGCGGGGGAGTGGTATGATTATCCCACGATTTCCGGGCACAGTGGCGATTCAGATGCACTGCCGCGCTCCATGCCCACTATAGCCAATCTTTCCCTACACAGAGCGGATTCGCTCATGCTTTTTAACCCCACGGCCCCCGATGTTACAACCACGGCGCTGGAACTGGTCAGTGGGAGCGGCTTGTTTTTACACAATAGTAATGTTGGTGCTGACAGAGCGAATGATATTTATCTTCCGGGCTTGTTTGGTGGCCCTCCACTGTTAGTTGACCAATGCCTCTCTTTTGGCGAGGGCGTTGCATCGCTACTGGGGGAGAGTATTATTTTTGATCAGGTGGCCTTTGCCTGTAAGGAGGTGTCCCAGGATCCAAACCTGGCGAACCAGATTGACAATCACTTTCGGACTCAAGATGTCAATAACCAAACTGGTATTGTAAGTAACGCCTCCACTATTCCGTTGCCGAGCCAGGCGAATAGTGATATTTATTATTCTGACTGGGTGTTTGGTTTTTATGGAGATTTTTCTTTTGATGAGATCAACGGCGTCAACTCGTTTAGCGAGTGGCGCCGTCTCTATCCGGCAACCAATTTGATCAATCTGGGTAAGGCCGATCCCGACTATTCCGAATCAGAATCTGCTGATATGAATTTCTTGACAGACAGCCCCTTCTTTGGTGCCAGTGACTATTTTATTCCCATCAATGCCGGAGAGAAAATTCCTGGGGAAGATTAGTGGCACCTTCTTAACAAGGATTCCCCAAGCAGGCCGGCAATTGCCGGCCTGCTTTTTGCTTGCGGGGCAGCCATAGAGTTTTATCCGATTGTGGTAATTTCAGCCGATTATTTGTAACACTTTAGTCATTACCCACCCGCTTTATGTTATAAAAATTTAATGTCGCCAACAGAGATTTTTCCCGTCTCTGGATTTCTTTTTATTCTTTTTTGTTCTTCTTTTTTTGTTAAAATAAAAAAAGAATCTAGATATTATGATTGACTGACATATGGCGCGGTTAAATTGTTATGGCCTGGCAGAGTGGTAACAGCCGGGAGTGGTAAACAAAACGGTATTTATCAAGTTACAATTTAATGTCCAGTAGGTGGAACTTGTGATGAAAAAGGTAATGACTTCCGTTGCGCTGATGGCTTTGGCTTCAGTTTCTTATGCGGATATAGATTTGGGTCTCGATGCATTTTGCAACTCTAATGGTACCTTTCAAGGTACAGTAATCTTCAATGGTACGAATTATTTGCGCTGTGATCTGCCGGCCTCTATAGCGGTAAACGATACGGTCGTGCTTGCCAAAAACAGCACTCTATCACCCTTACCGATTGTATGGGCACTGCCCGGTATTGTTTTGGTGGGAAATGGCCACCTCCAGAACGCCAACCCCAGCACGGTGGATAAGACCGTACTGAAGATTGAAGCGGGTGCACAGATCGCCGGTGCGGCAGACAGCAACTCTGCGTTGGTCATTACCCGCGGTGCGCAGATTGATGCCCAGGGTAGCAGTAGTGATCCCATCGTATTCTCCTCTATCGATAACGATATAACAGGTTCCGGTGAGTGGGGCGGTTTGGTGCTGGCAGGGTATGGTGAAAGCAATGCCTGCCCCAGTGCCAACGGGCAAGACCTGTGTGAAATGGAAGGTGTTGCTTCAGCCTATTACTACGGTGGTGGAAAGTATCTGGACGAAACCATGAGCAGCGGCACCCTGGAGTATGTGGTGATCGCCGAGGGTGGCCATGAAGTGGCTATAGCCAGTGAAATCAATGGCCTGACGCTCTACAGCGTGAATAGCAGCACCAGTATTAAGAATGTGCATATTCACAATAACCAGGACGACGGTATTGAGTTTTTTGGTGGCGATGCCGGAGTTGAGGACCTGTGGCTGACTTGTAATCAGGATGACAGCGTGGATTGGGACGAAGGATACCGCGGATCTCTTAACAGGGTGAGTATTGTCCAGGGAGACAATGCCGACCACGCCTTCGAACTGGCCAACAACCCGGACTCCATAACTGCCGCTCCCATTGCGCGCGGTGTTGTTACCAACGTCACCGTTGGCTTTGTGGGCAGCACTGCCGGCTCTACCGATGTTCCCCTGAAGCTCAAGGAAGGCACCGATGCCTACTTTGAAAATGTGGAGATTCTCGGCTATGCCGGGCAGGCTTGTAACGATACTTCCAGTGCTATTGGCAGCAGCTCTACCGCCTATACCGGCGATGCCTTCAATACCATGGAGTACGATTGCAACCGAATCATTGATAACACCAGCTATATGACACTGCCGGCCTCTACCTCAGCTACGGGTTTTAGCGCTGCCTCCTTCTGGAATGCTCCTAATTGTGATTAAAAACTCAGGTTTTTGAGATTTGCTTCTGTCAATTAGATGGCATGTTTTGTAAATTTGAGAAAAGCCGGCACCTGCCGGCTTTTCCTTGCGTCTTATGCAAAGACACCCCGGCAACGACAATCCCCCGATTTTCTGGCGGGATTTACTGTTTACTCTTGGGGCGAAGTATCCGATCCAGACAATGATCGAGACGCAATAACCGTTTGCGTTGGTTAAATACACCTAGCAGTTATGCTGCTGGAATTTTTTATTGTACTCTGTTTAGTAAACCTGTGGAGGTTGTAATGAAAAAGCTACTGGCTTCTGTTGTTCTGATGGCTTTAGCTTCAGTTGCGTATGCGGGTACAAATTTGGGTCTTGATGTATTTTGCAACTCTAGTGGCACCTTCAAAGGTATTAGAACCTTCAATAACACATATTATTTGCACTGCGATTTGCCGACGCCTATAGCAATAAACGATATAATCGTGCTTGCCAAAAATAGTAGTGGACCACCCTTCTTTGCGATTGTATAGACACTGCCCGGTATTGTTATGGTGGGTAATGGCCATCTCCAGAACGCTAACCCCATTACGGTGGATAAAACAGTACAGAAAATATAACCAGATGCTCAGATCGTTGGTGCGGTAGACGGCAACTCCGCACTGGTTATTAGCCGCGGTGCGCAGATTGATGCCCGGGGCACCCCTAGTGACCCCATCGTATTCTCCTCTATTGATGATGATATGGCGGACACCAGTGAGTGGGGCGGTTTGATCTTGGCAGGTTTAGCTGAAAGCAATGGGTGTCCCAGAGCTAATGGGCAGGACACTTGCGAAATGGAAGGTCTAACTACTCCCTATTACTATGGTGGTGGAAGGTACCTGGACGAAACTATGAGCAGCGGTATCTTGGAGTATGTGGTGATTGCCGAGGGGGGCCATGAAGTCGCTCTTGAAGGCGAAATTAATGGCCTGACGCTCTACAGTGTGAATAACAGCACCACAATTAATAATGTGCATATTCACAATAATAAGGATGGTGGTATTCAGCTCTTTGGGGGGATGCCGCTGTCGAGAACCTGTGGCTGACTTGTAATCGCGATGATAGTGTGGATTGGGAAGAAGGTTTCCAAGGATCTCTTTCTAATGTCTTTATCGCTCAGGGTGATGGTACTGATCACGCCTTCGAACTGGCCAGTGGGTCGAGGATTTTTTGGCCCGGTAACCAAACGGCGCGTGGCGTTGTTACCAACGTCACCGTTGGCTTTGCGGGTCATACCCCCGGCTTTACCGATGCTCCCCTGAAGCTCAAGGAAGGCACCGATGCCTACTTTGAAAATAAGGAGATTCTCGGCTATATCGGGCAAGCTTGTAACGATACCTTCAGTGCTATTGGTAGCAGCTCTACTGCCTATACCGGCAATGTCTTCAATACCATGGAGTACGATTGCACCCGCATTATCGATAACACCAGCTATATAACGCTGCCGCCTTCTGCTTCAGCTACAGGTTTTAGCATTGCCTCCTTCTGGAATACCCCTCCCCCTAGGTATGAGTAATGAAGAGTCCCAACAAGTTTTGCTCTACATCTGGCAGGTTTATCCTGTGCCTTTTTTGACCCGCCACCACCCGCACAACAAGAGAGGCAGGCCGGGTTATTTGCGCTACCGCAGTGGTCCGGGCGCCAAGGCCTGTAACGGTACAGTGGACTTTGCTGAGCTGCGGGCCCGCCTTGTCATACAATGGTAATAACCCTCTGAGAGCATCGGCAAGCTAAAAATCAAGAATGTTGATTAAGCGCTTGCCGGGGTACTGTCTGAATACCATTTCTGTTCAAGAATGCGGGTTATTGCGACGACTTGGTCAATTACTGGCTGCCTGGGGTCTCCTTCTCTCCCTAGGGATTTTGGCACTGCCGGTGCCCCATGTTATAGCCGCAGCACAACCCTCTGGTACTTTCGAGCCAGGTAAGCCGCTGCCGTTATTGACCGTGCTGCAAAACCTGGCGGAGGAATATCACTATCAACTGGTGACCGATCCATTACTGGTACGGGCTCAGCAGGTACCGGTACCTGCGCGGGGTACCACTATGGAGTCGCGTCTGGGCGCCCTGCTCAGCCCCTTTGGGCTGCGCTATGATTTGATCGAGCGCACTCTGGTGGTGTATCGAGAAAAAGCGGCCATACCCCGGAAGGATGAGCCCCACCCCTACTCCGGGTATTCCGGGGCGATTGCGGAAGTAGAGGTCAATGCTCGGGCGTTGGCACCGACTCAGGCTGACAGCCTGGGCTATGGCGGTGAGCGTTATATGGGCGGAGCGGACGCCAGTATCAATTTCAGGGAAATGCGCTCCCAGGGGATTACCGATCTCGCTTCTGCATTTGAGTTGATCTCCGGCGTTAAAATGGAACAGAACCGCTACGCGGTAATACGTGGCTTGCGCGGGCGCTATCAATCCGTCCGTCTCAATGGGGCGGTGCTGCCCAGTTTGGAACCCTCCAGCCAGCGGGTACCGATGGATATCTTTCCGGTGGAGATTTTAAGCCATGTGGATTTATACAAATCGGTGTTTGCCGATGCGCCGGGCAATGCCAGTGCCGGCGTTGTCAATATTGAAACCCGGGGCATTTCCACCGAGAACACTCTGAACCTGATTGCCGGCAGCGCCTATACGGGCGGCACCACCGGCCAGGCGGTTTTGCGCGGCTATACCGGTGATCGGGATTGGCTGGGGTCACTGGACCCGCAGCGTAAACTGCCAACGGCCATTGCCGGGGACGCTCACTATGGAAACCTGGATCATTGGCCGGAAGCCGAGCGGGAGGCGGCGGGAGAATCAATACCCACCCACTATGCGCTCACCAAAGGTACCGCAGGAGTGGATGGACTGCTGAGCCTGAGTGGTACCTATCACTGGCAGCAGGGGGACCATCACTGGGGCGTGAGTGCCTCTCTGGGGTATGAAAACCGCTGGCGGCAAGTGGACCAGCAATCCCGGGTCATGAGCCGGCGCAATCTTGTTTCAGCCAACGATGAACTCAAAGAGGTATACCTGGCTAGCGAAACTTCACAACACCGCAGGCTGGATAACCAGATCAATGCCAATACCCTGGTGGCATTCGCCTATAGCTGGCGAGACACACAGCATATTGGAGCCAATTATCTGTTGCTGAGGCAAAGCTCCCTTTACAGCGAGCAGATTAAAACCCAGAAGCCCGGTTCGAGCTATTTTTATGCTGAACCGGAGCGCCTGCGCAGCCTGCACCACTGGACGGGTAAGCAGGTATGGCTGGGGCAGTTTTATGGCAGCCACCTGATTGACTCCAGTGCGCTCTGGGATCTACAGTGGCATTTAACCTCGGCGAGTTCCCGCTACCTGCGCCCTTATGAGGTTGACTTTCAGTATCTGCGTCCAGCGCCCTCCCTATCCTACCACTTCGACACCAGCAGCAGTGGTTTTCAGGTGAGCTGGGAGCAGATGCAGGAGGAGAGTTTTAGTAGTGGCATCAGTGCTGTGCGGGACTGGTCTCTGGATACTCTGTCTGGCGATATCAAGGTGGGGTATGAATTGTTGAACGGTCTTCAAGACGGCTACTTACTGGAATATATTTTTACCCCCAAGGGAGATATAGATTCAAGCTGGAAGCTGTTGGAGCGGAATGATCCCGCAGAGATACTCACGCCCGGAAATATTATTGGCAAACCCGGTACCAATGGTTTCCTCTTGAATGATCCCATACACATTAATGTGAATCCTGCAGCATTAGATGGTAACTTTTACTGGGCCAAACGCAGAAATCGTGCCCACTACTTGCTGGCGAACAGCTATTGGAATGAACACTGGGCGTTTTTACTGGGAGTGCGGCGCGAGCGAGAAACGGTAAAGGCGGATTTCTGGGATCGTGCCCCGCAAGGCTGGGTACCCTTGCTTGACGAGGGGCACAACCTATATTCCGCAGCACTCAATTATATTCCCTCTGGCTTGCACAACCTGCGTTTAGGATACAGTGAAACCGTGGTTTGGCCCAGCGTTAACGAGCTGATGCCGAAACGGTATGAAGATGTTGATTTGCGTATCCATGTGACGGGCAATCCATATTTGCAGATTGCACAGGTCAGGAATTGGGATCTGCGCTGGACCTATAATAACCGCGACCGGGATTTCGAGGTGAATTTCCTGGCCTTCCACAAAGATATTGACAATGCGATTGAAGGTGTTTTTTTTGACCCTGTGCGCAGAGCAGATGCCGTATTTAATGTCTACAGTTATATAAATACCCGCGCTGCAAAGCTTTACGGTTGCGAGTTGGAGATGGATTACTCCAGGGTTATGGGCAACACCCATCAGTTCACTTTGGGAGCCAGTTATTCCCATATGTATTCCAAAGTGGAGATTCCCGAAGACTTAGAGACTCAGACCGGCAAGAGACCTCTGCAAGGACAGCCGAAACACTTGGTGAATCTGCACCTGCAGTACAACCACCTGCCAAGTGAACAGCGTCTCTCCTTAAGGTATAAGCACTCTGGGCGCGAGCTGTTTATTGTCAGTGACACCCGCGATGTGCCCCATGTATATCGGAACAGCTCCAATAATCTTTCTCTGAGTTATTCCCTGCGCTTTATGCCCAATCTCCATGGGGTTATCTCTGTAGAAAACCTTCTTCAGGACGAACACCGCTACAAGCAAGCGGGCCAACTTTTTATGGGCTATAAAGAAAACCGAAAATTTCGGCTGCGTATCTCTGCAGATTTCTGATTCCTGTTATACCGTTTAAGGAGTTTGCTCCTCTGAGCTTTCCAATACCGTATGCGACCCCTGGTGTTGAATTTTTAGGTTGTGCAGCTTGGCTAAAATCTGGATATTGGTATCGATTTTTTTCAGATCGAAACTCCCACTGACCAGCAGGCTTCCAATCTCGTGTCCTTTGGTGGTTAGGGGGGTATCGGTAAAGCGGTTAAATTCTACCAGGAGATCCGAGAGCCGCTGATTCTTCACCTGGATATATCCATCTATCCAGCTTTTATAGTTGGCCAGGTCGAAAGTCTTTATGGCACCAGTACTGTGCTCGGTGATCCTCAGCATTTCTCCAGCAGCCACTACGAAGCGTTTTCTTGTCTGCTCAAGTGGATTAACGACGACTTCACCTTCAAGAACGGTTAACTCGGTAAATCCATATCGCTGATCCACGTTAAAGATAGTCCCCAGGGCACGTATGGATGCCTGGCGGGATTCTACGACAAATGGACGGCTTGGGTCCTTGGCAACAGAGAACTGGGCTTCGCCGTTAAAAAGACGAATGCGCCTTTTTCGTTCGTTATAACTCACTGCCACCTTGGTTGTGGCACTGAGGTCCAGGATACTGCCATCTGTGAGTTTTTGCCTACTCACCTGTTTCGGTTCCGTCTGATATATACGTTTGATTGTTCTTTGTGTATTTGAGTTATACATAATGGTGGTTGTTATCACTAAAACTAGACTTGCGGCAATTGCCAGATACCATGGGCGCATGGGTGTCTTTCTGGAAGTTAACCGTTCCCTGTGACTGGCTTGCTCGATTTTCAGAAGTGCCTGCGCAAAACTCTGATGATTCCAAATACGCTCTATTCTTTGAGCCAGTGCCCTTCTCACTGGGCTCTCGTGCAGCCAGACTTCAAAATCCTTGACTTTTTGTGGGCTCGCTTGTTCCTTAGCACCGTGGATAAACCAGGAAAATATTGCTTGTTCTTCCTGTGGGCTGATTGGAATTTCTTTGTTCATAGTGATCTTATCTTCACAATTTAACCGTCCACAACGTTGATCAAATTCTTGAAGGTTAAAAATGTTGCGCTATATTCTGCTCAATCATCTTAAGCGCCCGATTGAGTTTTTTTTCCACAGCCTTTACGGAGATATCCATCTGTTCAGCGATTTCGATATTGCTCTTTCCGTACAATTTACGCATAACAATAATATTTCGAGTTGTTACCGGTAGCCTGTTGAGCAGCTTGATAAACATGGCGAGGCGCTGCTGGTTATCCACTCTCTCCTCAGGCTGTGGGTCCTGACTGGTAATATCGTCGCTCAGTACTTCCATCGTATAGGCATTTCCCCGCCGCATACTGTCATTGATGAGATTGATAACGACGCGGTACAAATAACCTATGGGATTGTCGAGTTGTTCATTGTTGCTGATCTGCTGGGTTAACCGGGTTACGGCCTCCTGATAAATATCTTCCGTTTCCTGTGTGTTGCGAACTCGTTTTCTGATGAAATTTAATATCTTGGGTCTTTCTTCTGATAACGCCAGAAAGACGCTTTTGTTGGCAGCGCCTGGTTGATTTATCTTCACGTGACTTCGGTAACCTATCTGACATAAAGAGCAGTCTTATCCCTGTGCCTGCTGCTATAAGGCAAAGACGTATGAACCTGGACTTTGCGACATGTTTTTTTGATTTCAGGTGACGTCACTAGTCAGGCAGGAGGGAAGCCTACCTCGCTCCCAGAACCGTATGAGGCATGGGTGCCGACACGCGCGTGCAGGGAGCAGGATCTGCTTTCCTTCCAACCCGGTAGTTATATTCCTTTCTGGTGCATGAATCGAAGTGCACAGAGAAAGACACCGCATAGCCAATACCCAAGTGATTCCACTTGGCAAACCAACCATACACTCTCTCAAACCCTGTGCAAGGGGTCGCTGGCAATACAGCGGGCTTGAATGTGTCCCCATCCCTGCAAAGACGCTGGGGCGACAGCTACTCAATGAAGATTTGGTTAAATCTTGCAGCACAACTGTTGCAGCAAACCGAAGGACATTGACCGGGGGAAAAGGATCGCGCTGGTTATATATCGGGCAACAGGAAAACTGTGTGGTTATTGATCACCCAGCACCCAATGAATCACCTCTGCCGGAAAACCGCGATAGGCCAGATAACGCTGGCGCCGTGCATACTCCTTCGCCCGCTGGTCCGGCGGCATCGCACCGATGTGGACGGAATATTTTCGCTGCAGCTGTTCCTGTGCGAACGCAAACCAGTCCACCTCGGCCTGCGCCAGGGCACCGGACGCCAGATCCCCCGCAATGCCACGCTGTTGCAGTTCCCGGCTAATGCGCAGGGGCCCCTGGCCGCGCTGGACCCACGACCGGACAAAGACCTGAGCGAAACGCCGGTCCGACTGGTAATTGTGCCTTTGCAGGTATTCGAACAGTGCATCGAAATCGGCATCGGGAAATCGACCCGTCAGCTTCCGCCGCAATTCCAGGCGGGAATACTCGCGGCGGGCCAATAGGGCAAGCGCCGCATCGAGCAATGCTTGCGGAAAATTGGCGGAAACCCCCTGTTTGGAATACGGCATTTACTCCTGCGGAAGTTCCGCAGTCTCTTCAGCGCCGGCTGGGATCAGATCGCCCAGCAGTTGTGCGCGCAACTGCTCTTCGATCTCACGGCGGATGTCCGGATTCTCGCGCAGGAATCGGGAGGCATTGGCCTTGCCCTGGCCAATTTTGTCGCCCTTATAGCTGTACCAGGCACCTGCCTTGTCCACCAGGCCCAGCTTAACGCCGTAATCGACTATCTCGCCAATCAGGTTAATGCCTTCGCCGTACAGAATCTGAAACTCGGTCTGCTTGAACGGCGGCGCCACCTTGTTCTTCACCACCTTCACACGGGTTTCGTTACCCACCACTTCATCGCCGTCTTTTACAGAGCCGATGCGGCGGATATCCAGCCGCACAGAGGAGTAGAACTTGAGCGCGTTGCCCCCGGTGGTGGTTTCCGGGGAACCGAACATCACGCCGATCTTCATGCGGATCTGGTTAATAAAAACACACAGGGTGTTGGTGTTCTTGATATTGGCGGTGAGCTTGCGCAGGGCCTGGGACATCAGGCGGGCCTGCAGGCCAACGTGTGCATCCCCCATTTCGCCTTCGATCTCGGCGCGTGGCGTCAGGGCCGCCACAGAGTCCACCACCAATACATCCACAGCACCGGAGCGCACGAGCATATCCGCCACTTCCAGAGCCTGTTCACCGGTATCCGGCTGGGACACAATCAACTCATCGACATTGACGCCGAGTTTCTCAGCATAGATGGGATCAAGGGCGTGTTCCGCATCCACAAACGCACAGGTGCCCCCACCGCGCTGGGCTTCGGCAATCACCTGCAGCGTCAGGGTGGTTTTACCGGAGGACTCCGGGCCATAGATTTCCACAATACGACCGCGCGGCAGGCCGCCAATGCCCAGGGCTACGTCCAGGCCGAGGGAGCCGGTGGAGATCGCCGGAATGCGCTCCCGCTCCTTGTCCCCCATGCGCATCACTGTGCCCTTGCCAAACTGGCGTTCGATCTGCGACAGCGCCGCCCTCAAAGCCTTGTCTTTGTTGGAATCCATGATCATTCCCGTATTTCGAACCGTGTTGATTGGTGGCAAGCTTAACGAAGGATTACTGTATAGGCAACCAGTCTTTGCCCAATGACCTGGTCCAGCGATTATTCTGTGGAGGGGGTTTTTCAAGGGCGCAGACACCTACAGCCGGCTATTCGGATTGGCTTTAGAGACATCCTGGGTACAGGTGCTCATCCAGTACGGACAGCATACCCCTGATCGCCTCTACCACTGTCTGCGCCTGTACGGCAGAGCGATCTCCCCGGAAGTGGAAACAGCTGGCATCGATCTGAACCGGCTCCTGTCCCTCTGCGTGGGCCCAGGCAATCCAAACCGTGCCCACGGGTTTCTCTTCGGTGCCACCATCGGGGCCGGCGATACCACTGACCGCAACAGCCAGATTGGCATCCATCATCGCCAGCACTCCACAGGCCATCTGCCGAGCCACCGGCTCACTGACAGCGCCAAATAACTTCAGATCCCTGGCATCCACGCCCAGTACACTGTGCTTGATACGATTAGCGTAACTGACAATCGCTCCGTCGAACCAGTTGGAGGCTCCCGCCACCGATGTGATTGCCGCAGCAACCGCCCCCCCCGTGCAGGATTCCGCCGTAGTTACCCGCCAGCGGCGTTTTTCCAACGCCACACCCAGCTGTCGAGCCAGCCGGGTGATATCCCCATGATCCACCATCTTGTTCTTACCATTTAAACCGGCGGGCCGAAGAATAACCGCCCGGGATACTTCCCCCGTACAGATACCATAGCGACAACCCGACTTATTGTATATTCAATACCCACTGACCACGACAGCCGCCAGGCACTGTCCAAATGCCCTTTCGGAAAACAAAAATGCCCACCTCAGAATAGGCAGACAGAAATCCGGTCATACCCAGAAAGACTATAGGCAGGCTACCGGGGCAGACATGTGCACGGTTACTTGCGTGGTATTTTTAGAGACAGGGGCAGGAATACGCTCCTCTTCACCAGGGTAGTTGGCTGCCATCCCAAAACAGCAATTGTCCGCTATCCGCGGGGCCAAGTTGTTCCAGCACATCCACCATGCGCCGCGCACTCAATGCTGCGCTATAGAGCTTGCCGGGGGCAAGATTAGTCTGAAAAGGTTTGGAGAGCGGTGTATCGGTTGTGCCCGGGTGAATCGCCACCACACAGCTGTTTTCCAACCGGCGCCCCCACTCAATAGACAGATTCCTGATCAGCATATTCAATCCTGCCTTACTGATGCGGTAGCTATACCAACCACCCAAACGGTTGTCGCCGATACTGCCCACCCTGGCAGACAGGGAGGCCCACAACAGTGGCTGCCTGCGCTGGAGTTGCCGGTTCAGGGCCTGGGCCAGGTGCAGATGGGTAAGCAGATTGATGCGTATGGACTGCATCAGCCAGTTATCGTCGCACTGGTCGAGGGATTTTTCCGGCCCGTGGGTTTTGTCGTGCAGCAGCCCGCAGCAGTTGATCACCCAGTTGGGGGGGGTGGAACATTCACATAAAAAATGTTCAATGCTAGCGATGGCATCGGCCTGATCGAGAGAAGCAGACAGGTGATGGCGTTTGCCGGTGTGGCCGGGCACCCGCTCTCCTTTGTCGCGGCTCACTGTCAGCAGGGTAATACCGGCAGAGCGCCGGGCCAGTTCGGCACCGATGGCCTTTGCAATACCGCCGCCGGCACCCGCCAACAACACGGTTCTGGGTTGCTCAAACATACCGGCCTCCCTGCCGGATTTAATCCTGTGCTTACCTGCCCGCCTTGCCGGCAGTGGATTTTTTGTCTTTCGCATCCTCACCAGCCGATACTGCCCTGACCACCCGCAGCATGGGTTCGTCGGAGCGGAAAATCAGGCCGTGGATCTCCGTGGTGTTCTGCCCCTGTAACAACTGCTGCAGGAACTGCACTATCTGCGCGGAGATCTCCTGGCCCGGCACCAGCACGGGAATGCCCGGCGGATAGGGCACAATCTCATCGGCACTGGTGCGGCCAATCAGGTTTTGTGTGACCTCTGTGCCATTGTCCATCAGCGGCAATTCCTCGGTCTCGGCGAAATAGGCATCCGCCGGCAGGCAGGTGAAGCGGGTAAACTCCGGCAGGCGCCGCGGTGTGCCTACATGGATACGCCGCCGGTGGGTGTTTCCAGCCAACTGCTTGAAGGCGTGTATCAGGCGCAGCAGCTTGCTCTCAGTGCTGCCCAGGGTGACCAGCACCGTGATGGTATTGTAGGTGGTCTTCTCCACCTGGATGCCGTACTGGTCAAACAGTTTGATCTGCATTTCATTGCCGGAATAGCCACTGCGGGAAATATCGATGGTCACCTTGGTAGGGTCCAGGCGGATATTGTCACCGGCCAGGGGCTCGGCGATCAGGTCGTCGAGGGTCAGGGCGCGAAATACTCCGGTTTCGTTGACCGCGCGGCGCAGGGTCTCCACCATTTGCAGGCACTGCCTGAGGCGGCCGTACCCCTCCATCGCCATCTGTTTGCGCGCCACATCAAGGCTGGCGATCATGGCGTACTGCGGGCTGGTGGAGGCGTGCATATTCAGGTTTTCGCGGAAGCGAAACTCGTCGAAATCCGGATCCTGCACGTGGATCATGCTGGCCTGGGAGAACGCCGACAGCATCTTGTGGGTGCTCTGGGTGACATAGTCGGCACCGCACTCCAGAGCGGTGGGACGCAACTCCGGGTGGAAGAAGCCATGGGCAAACCATGCTTCGTCCACCAGCACCTTGACCCCGCGCTGGTGGGCGTAGTCGATTATCGGTTTCAGATCGTAGCGCAGGCCATCGTAAGTACAGGAAGTAATCACCAACAGGCGCGCGTCACTGTGTTTATCCAGGGCCGCTTCGATATCGGCACGTTTCACCGGGCCGTAGATACCGAACTCCGGGTGCAACACCGACTTCAGGTAAACCGGCTCACAGCGGTTCATCACAATTGCGTGGTGTACCGATTTGTGACACGCCTGATCGACGATAATCTTGCCGCCGCCACCGAGGATCTGCTGAATCACTACCTTGTTGGCGGTAGAGGTGCCGTTGGTGAGGAAAAAGGTATGGCGTGCCCCGAATGCCTGGGCGGCCAGGTCCTGGGCCTCCTGAATCACCGAGTGGGGTTCCAGCAGGCTGTCCAGCACCTGTACCGACACGGAAAGGTCGGTATTAAACACATGTTCGCCCATAAAGCGGTAAAAATCCCCCACCCAGGGACTGTTGCGCAGGCTGTCACCACCGGAGTGCCCGGGGGTGTGCCAGGCATCCCGCGCGGAAAATACATACTCTTTCAGGGTGTCGGCAAAGGGGGTCGAAGCGCGGCGGGCAATAAACGCCTGTACCAGGCGGAACATATGATTGAAGTTGCCCTCACGGCGATCGAACAGCTCGTCAAAACGCCGGTGCAGGCTAGCCAGAACCCTATCAGCGGGTTCGCCTGCCAGGGGGGCGGCACCGGCAATCCCACCGTGTGCCACCAGGAAAATATTCAGTTGCGAGCGGAGCGCGTGAATGCGCTCGGCAAGTGCATCGGCAGCCTCCAGTCCAAGGGTATCGCTGCCACCATCTACAATAACAGCCTGCAGACGATCCGTCTCCCGTGCCATAACCTCGATATCCGCTGGTGCAACCGCCTTAAAGACCAGGCCAAAAGGATTGTCGTGCCGGGCAGCGGTGCCATTCAGTGCTCGGATCCAATCCCCTGCCAGTTTGCTGTCGGCACTGACCAGAGCCACGTAACACTCCAGCTTCAGCGCGTCATCACTCAGGTTGCCCGGTGCAGGCATTTTCATTTCCAAACCCATGATCTCTTCCATCAGCATAGCCCGCGCATTGCTCAGGGCTGTTGCTTTATCTTTTTAACTAATTGATTTTATTTACTTTTATGGGTACTCCGAGAGCGGCGGAGGACCGGGAATTGTGCGGCTTCAAAGCCAGAGGGCAAATACTAAAGGAGGCGGCGCGGGAATTCCTCAGTGCACCGGTATTTGGCGAAAATTGCCAAATACATGCTGATCAGCCAGATCTATCGCCAGGAAAGATGGAAAAGTTAGAACTTCGCGCTGTGCACTCGGCCATCGAATTCCAGGCAGTCCCTGACCCTGCGCACCTGTACTGCGGAGAGTTGCTCCAGCGGAAAATACGCCATCTCGGAGTGCTCATGGGAGAGAACGATGGGTCCCTGTCCGGCGAGGCGGGCACGAAAAATAAACACATGGGCATTGTACACTCGGTGATAGTACACGCCACTCAGGTAGTCGATATATACATCCCGACCCAGCTCTTCACGGCATTCCCGCCGCAGGGCTTCGTGAACAGTTTCACCGGGGTCCAGGGCACCGCCGGGCAGCCCCCAACTGCGGTTGGCATAGGTGGCCAACAGTTGCAGTACCTCGCCCGAGTCGTTGGTAATCACCGCGTGTGCACTGAGGCGGTAACAGTCTTCAAATCCCATCGATCCCCTCCAGAAGCCGGCCGGGGGTGGGCCCGATCCGGTTAGAACCCCTGGGCCAGGGTAAAACCGAAACCCAGTGTCTGTACTGACTCATCGTAGTCGATCAGGCTTTCCCCGTAGCCATTGAAATAGCGGAGATAGCCATCCACCCGGCTGCCCAAGGGAAAACTCCAGGTCAATTCGACGGCACCGCGGTTGTCACTGCGCAGGTTGTTGCGCAATACCATGGCCACTGTGTGGTTGCCATCGCGATACCGACCGCTCAGCTCAAAATGGCCCAGATAGTGCTCAATATCGGGATTGTCGTCATCCTCGCGGCTCTCCGGTATCCGGTACCAAGGCTTGAAGCCGATGGAGAAGTTGTCCCGCTCGAAAATAAAATTGGCATACATCCGGTTCCAACTGCGCGAATAGGGTTCACTACGACCGTTCGATTGGTGGTTGAAGGCAATCTGGTTGGCCACGTTGTGCCAGCCGAACACAGTCCAGTCATTGAGCCAGGTCAGTATCAGCTCGGGCTCGTGATTGGTCTCGCGAAACGGGGAGGAGTCACCGGAGTTATACGCCTGCCAAAAGCTGCGATTGGTATAGGCCACGCTCATAAACGAGGCACTGCCGAGAAAACCACGCCAGATAGGGACCTGTACCGAAAGCTGGAACTGCACCTCAATATTTTCCAGGTCGGCACCCTTGGTCCCGTCCTCGATCCCGGCCAGGCCACCGGTCTGCGGAGACGGGTTGTAGACGATGGGCAGCAGGTAGTTCGCTTTGTGGGAGGCCAGCGTGAAGGAGTTGTCGGCCGCCTCCCGGATTGCCTCGGCACGACTGCCCAGCAGCACCGCATCCCTGGGTATTTTGTCCAGGTACGCTTCCAGTACTGGCTCCGGCTCCATTGCCCCCGTTTGCAGGCCCAGACGGGTGCGCACTCTATAGGCACAGAGCTGGCGTATTTCCCCCAGAGTACTATCGGCGGAAGAGACCAGCAGTTGTGCGAGCAGGCACTCTCCGTACAAGTGCTGCTCCCGCATCTGGGATTCCGCTTCGCGGACCTCAACATCATTGGCCAGTGCAGTGTTGAGTGGCAACTGAGCCATCAAAAGCAGGGAAATAATCCACCGGAGGGGATTGCGGGTATTGGATCTAGCGCAGAACAAAAGGTACCCCCATCGGCGCACTGCTTGAGTGGCGTAATTTTACACCGATGCACCGGAAAAATCCTGCCCCGCGACCAGTGCACAGAAATTCAGGGAAAGCTGCAACAACCTGCGAAGCCGTGGCTGTGTCGAGACGCTCACCAGGCTTTCATTCAGCAGGCTGAGGTGCAGGAGGTAATCAAGCGGTGCTGCGCACCCTTGGGCACTTAAGGAGTGCAAATTGAAGGATTTGAAGTGCGATACCCTCAGGAGGCCAGGCTGACCAGATCCGGCGACCATTCCAGGCCCCGCAAGCGTACCTGCCACAAACGCCCGGTGCTGGAAGGCCAGTCATACCCCACCAGCAGGCTGCGGCTGTCCACATAGCAGTGGGCATCCCGTTCCCCTTCATCGCCCTGGTAAATAAAGCCACTGATATCCGGTCCCAAATCCTGGGCCCGCTGGCTGGCAACATCTCCTGCCATACCCCGCGCCGACCGGTGGCTGACCCTGGGAGACAATAGTTTACCCCGCTGGGAGGGGTCCACAATATCCGGTGAAACCACCTCCAGTCCCCGCTCGTGCTGAACCAGGGTTTTCAGGAGGGGCCCCATAAAGACCCGCATCAGTGGAAAAAGCAGGCGGCTGCCCCCCTCGACACGGGACTGTTGTGGGCCATTGGGGCCGACCCAACTGGCCTCTATGGCATCGCCCAGACGGGGAGCACACCCCTCGGGGCAGCAGAGCCGGTAGTGGGCACTGACTTCATCTACTTCGTCGCGCCAGTACACATGACACTCGCTCACCAGCCCGCCACTAAAAAGTGCAAACACCTCGATCCCGAATCCCTGTTCACCCACCAGGCGACGACTGACCAGAGATCGCCGACCCTCAGCATCATGTCCCAGCTGCCAACTGTCCTGAACAGGCATTTCGCGCCCGTCACAACTGTAGTGATAGCGCCCCTGGGCAAGGGTAGCGTTCAAGCGCATGCAGATTTCCTCCCCGCACACAGAAAACACCGGACCGGTGGTTCACTATCAAAAAGTATTACACATGGACGGGAAATCAGGCCGGGTTTGGCGCTAATTTAAACGAAAGTGTTATCCCTCTGGCAAAGACGCTCCCGCTGCGACTGCCCGAGCGGGATGGTGAGTGGGCAGGGATTTACCCGGCAAGTGTCATCGCTGGATTCAGGCACCCTGGGTCCGCCGCCGGTATTGCTAACAGGGGTTTTGAGATACCGGCAATCCCGCACCGGTGTCCCGCGATTAGAAAATACCGGCCGAAGCGTTGGAAAAGACCCGTTGGATTGCCCGGATACACAGGCGCAATATCAGGCCACAGCCACCTGGGTTGCCCGGTGGGTGACCCATTTCATAAAGTTGCCACTCTGGCGGAGATCATAGACTTCACTGCCGAGCAGGTCATTGACAACCAGCGCACCACGCCAGGCAGACAAGCTCAATTGGGGCTCTGCAATGCCGTGACTGGTTCGTCCGGTACCCAGAAAATACAGGCGGCGCTCGCTGGAATCCCCAATGAGCTTTGCCGCAAAAGCATCGTCCAGCAAGATGTGCCTCGCCTCATCCCGGGGGATGCGCTCCTGCAGGGGGGCCAGACACGGCGGCAGGGCTTCACGCAGGCCAGTGCATAAAATCACAATATCCGCATTGAGCCACTCGCTACCGTCGGCCTCCCCCAACAGGTTATTTTCCAATTGCAACTGGTAATCGCCGCGGCAGGAGAGGCCCACAAGTGCCCGGTTGGGCAACAGTGCCACGCGCCCCAAATCCCCTTCGATATGCGCCAGACGGTAGAACAATCGATAGAGCTCTGTGAGCGTTGCCGGAGAAATGCCGTCCGAAGCCAGTTTCTGGTCCGCAATGATTTCCTCGCGGCGGCGCGGGCTGAGCTGGCGGAAAACATCCACATATTCGGGGGTAAACCAGTCGTTGGTAAATGGCGTTTCATCCAGTGGCAGGTAATTGCTGCGGCGGGATGCCCAGACCACCTGCCGCGGGCAACCCCAGTGTCCACCCAGCAGATTAATCACCACTTCGGCACCGGTCTGACCGCCACCGACCACCGCAACACGCTTGTCGCTCACATCGGGATTGCGCAGGGCAATTTCCAGGGCGTGGAAGCAGTTGTCCGATAGAAGAGGTCGGCAACACTGCGGAATATTGGGGGTTTTTCCCGCGGCCACACACAGGTTCCTCGCACGCACCCGCTCCCGGCCGTGAGGGCCGTGTACATCCAGCTCAAAAAATGCGCCGCGGTCGAGGACACTCTGCACCCGACTGCTCATTTGCACCGAATCCAGGCGGCGTGCAGCCCAGCTGAGGTAGTCGGCGAATTCCCGACGACTCACAGTGCGTTGCTCAGCGTGGAGAAAATCGTAAAAGCGCTTTTTTTCCACCAGATACGCGAGAAAACTGCAGGGATTGGTGGGGTCCACCGGGGTCACCAGGTCCTTTAAAAAAGAGGTCTGCATCATCACCCCCGGCAGCATCAGCCCGGGGTGCCAGGAAAACTCTACCTTGGCTTCAAAGAAGCGGTGCGCCAGTGATTTTTCCCGTATCAGAGCGGCAACAGCGAGGTTAAATGGGCCGGCACCAATACCGGCGAGATCGAGAACATCGCTCATAATTAAGCCTCTTCAGAGGAAAGGGTTTCTGATTGGGGTTCGATTTGCCCGGGCTGCTGTTCTGCCAGCCACAGGGGGTTGTGCAGGTCGCCACCGACAATGGGTACCGGACGCTCTGCGCTGTCACCATAGCCCTGGCGCAGGCGCACGCGGTTGATACAGACGCGTTCAAACCGCTGACGGAAGAGATTAAACTGAGAAAAGCGCTCGGCCATTTGCGGTGCACTTTTCACGGCGGATTTTTGATAGCGACGCAGAACCCGGGCCAGCACTCCATAGAAATCCCGCTCGCACAAACCGACCTCCACTGCCAATTGTGCCGACAAATAGCGCAGTACCGTCACAAAATGTCCGGTGAAGAGGTCGTGCACAATATGACTCGGGGGCAGTTGATCGAGCACTGCCCCAGCCTGCGCAGGTAGCTCCCGGCGATCGGGAAAGTCGCCCTTTGCCAGGCGCAAATCACCCTGAAAATCCTTTAACAGAACCCGCATGACTCGATTGTCGCGGAGTACAAGTGTGAGGTTTTGCGCATGCGCCACCAGACCAATTCCATAGCGGCTGAGCAGATGGTAGAGCGGCACTACCGTGGCATCAAAGAGCTGCGCCAGCCACGCCTGCACCGGCAGTCCGGACGCTTCAATGAGAGCGACCGCCACAGAGTTGCCGCTGCCATCTTTCTGTAACAGGGCGGCCATCAGCAGGTGGCGCTCACCCCGCTCGCACAGACCCGCCGGGCTCTGCCTCCAGGTCACACCCAACAGTTCGCGGTAGCGGTAGGGCGTACCTGCGATCTGCTCGTGGTGCATGTGTGGTACATGCAGCCCCGCCACTTCCTGCAAAATACCGGTACCGCGCGTGCGCAGTGTTGTATCGCGCTCGCAAAGCCGCTGCATCCATTCGCTGAGTGCCGGCCCACAATGCATGTATTTACCGGAAATACCGCGAAAACAGGAGGTGTTCAACACGGTCAGCGGCAGCTTGATGTGCAGCGCCTGTGGGCGCGACAGGTTCGACAGAGTACGCAGCGATACCTGGGGCAGGTATTCATCACCGAATGCTCCCAGCAACACCAGATCACCACAGCTGATGAGGTGGGCATAGTGCTGGCGGATATGATGTTGCCACTGCCAGGGGTGTACCGGCAGAGGTAAAAACGCCTGCCAGTCAATGCCTTTATCCCGCCTTGTGGCCTCCAGGGACTGGAGCTGCTCTGTATTCAAACTCTCGGCCAGCAACTGCAGCCAGCCCCAGGCCTGGCTGCTGTCAGCGATCGCCTGCGCACGCCTGACTGCCAGCCACAGAAGACGCACGCCTTTCGCGGACTCGGTAGCGTAGAGATTGAATTCCTGCGCGCCCCAACCAATCCGCCCTTTATTGACCATGGCCTTGGGATGGCCATCCAGCAGGCACTGCAACTGCTCATCGGGTAGATGCGCCAGCGTTTCCGCCCTGAGGCCTTCACGCTTTTCCAACAGGGCGACATCGGCCACCAGGGTATTGGCCAACTCTTGCAGTAAGTTACCTAGGGTACTGGGTGTGGCCTCCAGGTCCCCGGCAGCATCGATAAAGAACTGGGCTGCATCTTCGGCGGGCGCGCGCTGGCCATTGTACTCGCGCTCGATACTTTCACACTCGATCAGGAGCCAGTCCCAGATGGTCAAACAGGCCTGGAAGTGGTATTGCACCCCTGAGATCAATTGGACACTGTATCTACCCTCAGGCAGGGGCTCTGCCACCAGTGCCTGCTCGTAGCACAACTCCGCCAGTGACTTTACCAGCAGAGCGCGATTGGCCTTTTTCCAGTAAGCGTCCCTACCCTTCATACGCCCCCCATACTCTGAAAAAACATCCCCCTCTTACACAGCACCAATGCCGCGCGTTTGTGGGGAAAATCAAATTCCCTGATCTTTTGCCAGCCAAACATGCCGTCGAAATATCTCAGCATCGCAACGTGGTCGGCCCTGGGCTCGCCCACCAGCGCCTGTGTGCGGCTGTCATCCAGAAACAGAAAGTGGGAAACACCATTGAACCAGGCGCGAGTAAAGTGGCTGCCCAGAAAACGCCGGTCTCCCACCAGCAAATGGGCACCGCGATCAAAGAGCTGCGCACCACAATGCGGCGCAATACGATCCTCATAAGCCCAGTAGACTTCAAAGTATCCAAAAGGCATATCGTCAAAGCTGGCAATCAGGGGATATTTGTGCGGATCCTGAATCACCGATTCGATATAGCGCTGTTGCTTGTCAGTACCCCCCTCCTCTTGCCAGAATCGGGCTACTCGACGCTGATTCATCCATCCGGTAAAAAGCGACAAATCACGTTCCGGGTGCAAAGATCGCAAACTGAAGTCCTTACCCAGAGAGTAAAAGTGCCTGCGATACACCTCTCCATCAACGGGTTCTGGGCGCAGTGGGTGGCGCAGACCCTCGTGATTCTCCACCCACTGTAGCGGAAATCTTCCACCGTTGTTACCGCGATACCAAAGTGCCGCACACTGGTAGAAATCCACGCGGGTAATTTCACTGTCCGCAGCGAATAGCACTTTACCGTCTACAAGCACCTCAATCCTCTGCAGGGCCGGGTTCAGGGAAAAGAGCCAGTCAAACCAGGGATTCAGATCCGGTACAGGCACATCGCCTGTCGGAATGCTGATCCCGGCGCATTCGTCTCCGGCAATATATACCACCTGCGCGAATCTACCTGTGCAAAGCTCACAGCGATATCCCGTCTCAAGCGCACACCAAAGGCGCCCATCGGCCAATGAGCCACTATGCCCTGTGGGAAACCCGGCCATAACCGCGGGGCTGGTCATACAGTTTTCCTTGTGTTTTCTCCGATCCAGGCCCTCAACCCTGCGCGGAATCGCGCCGGGTGATATGGATCAATGGATTCTCCATGGTGTGATAAATGGAAAGGGGGTCATCACTGGTGGTTTCATTCATACCGATAACTGCGCACTGGAAATTGCCTTTGGACCAAAGCACTGGGGCACGCAATAGATAATCCAGACAGCTGCGATCCCGCCGCTGCCCGTCATGGAGCAGTTGCAATCGGTTGCGCAATTGGCCGAGTAATTCCCGCTCGGTCAATAGTCCTGCAGCGGCAAGCGCAGAAATAAGACCGAAGCAGCTGTTGATAATAAGGTAATAAACAAAGAGGCGATTTGCCATTTGTTCATCAATGACATTCCCGCTCTTGCGGGCCAGATCGGGCAAGTGGGGTTTCAACAGTTTTTCTCCCAGTTGGCTGTAACCACTGCCCTGGCAATCTCGGAAGTAACCCGCTACAGGCAGATTGCCTTCAAAAGACAGAATCAGGTTTTGCTGGTGAGCACCAAACAAAATACCGAAATCGGCCTGGGCGATCAGCAGCGGCTCTATCACCGTATCCAGAAAAGCAGTAAACCAACGCCGGGAGGCGACTGCAGCGGACATTTTTTCCTGCTCCGCCAGTTGAAAAATTAACCGCGCCGCACGACAGGGAGCCCCTCCGGGGTGATCCTGGGTCAAAGTCGCAAGTAGACAGGTATTTGAGGCATTTTGCCCGCGAAATGGGTTCTCGCGGAACATCACCAGACTCTCGATAATCGGGGCACCTCCACCGTCTTTCAGCATCAGATAGGCCGGCTCCGCCAGTACCTGAAAATGGGGATAACGGTTGGAAAATTCGCGCCCTACGGGGGTATCGCGCACCTTCAGAACTTCCAGACCACGCGCCATCTCCTTAGGCTGCAGCGTACGTATCGAGTTGGTGAGACGCAGACTGAGAGAAAATTTGAGCATATAGGGGCTCTGTGTACTGTAAACAGCACGCAGTGAGGAAGTCGCACGCCAGGGCACCAGGCCGCTACCCAGCTCCACAATATTTCCATTTTCAAGCAGCCCGGCTACCCGTGGTTCGCGGCGCAGACGCTGCCACTGCCAGGGGTGCGCCGGTACAGGAATCCATTTACGCGGCACTCGGGGCCCGCGGTCACGCTCGCGTACCAGAGCGGCAAATTGCCTCTCGCTGAATTCGGCACCGCTGGCGCCACACAAAAATTTTGGGTCCACTCCCAGCCACAGCAGAAAAAAACTGTTGCCAAACTCCGGCGCAAAGCGTTCGGCATCCCGATCAGTGAACGGGTCGCGGCTCTTGGGTGTCGGGTGGATGGAATGACCGCACAAAAGCCCCTGCTCTGCCTCGGAGAAAGTCAGGGGATGCGTGAACAAACGCTCTGTATCGGCCTTGCGCGCGCGCAACGCCCGGGCCATATTCTCAACGCTGGCAGTGACGCGCTGCACGAACTGCACGCGGGACGCCCTGCTCGCACCGGGAAAAAATGACGGCTCACTCGCAACCACATCTGCAGTTCGGGCCAGGTCAATCACTGAGCAAGCACCATCGCCTCTGCGCCATACTACAGGCAACGCAAATTGATGCCTGCCACACCCACTGCGATAGGCAACATTCACCCACAATTCGGTAGCGCTCTCCGGAAGTGGGATACGGACAGCCGGTGCCCTGATCCCATCGGGAAGGGATACCTCACTTCGCTCGTGCCAGTCGCCGCAACCGGTTTCACGCAACAGCGCATTGAAAAAACAATTGCCCGATAGTCTCTCGGCAGACTTATCCACCGAATAGCCATCTGTACATCTACGCGGATGATTGCTGGCAATCTGATGGGCAACGCGGTCGATCGAAACCGTGCTGGAATGGGCATTGGACATACTGATGGATCTTTTTAAATTAAATACAAATGAGAATATTTTGCATTTAAAATATCATGCAGGTAAATTTGCCACACTGCAAGTGCGCCGATAAGAAAGTTGGCTAACTGTGATTCTCCGCACAGAGTGAAGCCTGGGCTCCACTCTGTATTTCACTATCTGAACGAACGGAATTCCGAATGTGCTAAACCCCCATCTTCACAGGATCAACGGGATCGTGGCTAGCCAGGGCGCCAGCCAGGTAATTCTGATCACCCTAATCCCCCTGATCATTGAGCACTGCGGTCTGGGTTTGGCCAGTATTGGCGCACTGGTTGCCTTGGGCACTCTGTGCCTGATGATCGCCGGCCCCCTCTGGGGCGCACTGAGCGACAGAATCGGTCGCAAGCCGGTTTTGTTGGCGGGGCTGGCTGGCTCCCTGATCGCCCAGTGCCTGTTCGTCGCCCTGCTGGTCTCCATGACGCTGGGTTTCCTGGAAGAACGTGCGGCTTTTTTGGCTCTGGCGGCAAGCCGGATTGTGTACGGGCTGAATGCTGCAGCCATTTACCCCTGCTGCCAGGCATGGGCGGTGGCGCTGGGCGAACAGCAAAAGCGATTGTCGATACTCTCCGGACTCAGTGCCGCAGCGAATCTGGGCCGCGGGCTGGGACCTCTGCTGGCATTGCCAGCCCTGATTGTCGGCGGTCTCTGGCCGCTGGCCTGGTTGATACTTTTGCCCCTCGGCGCACTGCTGCTGACCATGGGGCTGCCAAAGCCCGAACCGGATATGTTGCAGCCGGACATAGTGCAACATTCCCTACCGCCCCCCTGTGTGCTGGCACTCTTTGCCATTGCTTTACTGGGCACCGCCAGCGTGGGTCAGCTGCAGATACTGATGGGACCGGCCCTGCAGGATGTCTATGGCCTCAGCGCTCTGAGCGCCTCTTCCACAACAGCACTGCTGCTGGCTGTCGCGGCAATCTGTGGTTTCCTTGTGCAGGTGGGACTGGTGCGCCGGCTCAAGGCGCCGCAGCTGAGTTTTATGCTGGGTGTGACATCCCTGTGCACAGGTACTCTATTGCTGTCCACAACCCTCGGCAGCATCCTCGCAGCCATTGGGCTGCTGGTTTTTGTGGTGGGCATAGCATTTCTTGTACCGGGCTACAATGCCCTTTTAAGCCAGCCACGGCAACGGGGCGGCAGGCTATTTGGACTGCTGTCACTGCTCCATACCGCTGGTTATACCATCGGATTCAGCATTGGTGGGTGGCTCTATGCACAGCAACCGCAGCAGCCGCTCATGGGATTGCTGGCCAGTGTCTGCCTGATCGCCATCTGTGCTGTGATTGCGCTTGTACCAAAAGGGAAAAAAGTACTGAAGCGGACCCAATACGATTACTGAATCTCTGTAAAGTATTCCAATAACCGCGACCACACCTGCCCTTCGATTACCGGTGCAGCTGCAGACAGAGTACCTCTGTGCCCAAAGGCGCACACCTCTAGGCCCAAACCGACCATCCGCCTCTCCCTCTGCGGGTTTCACCCACCTCAAAGGTAGCGCTGCCAGAATTCTGCCTGCCCAAATTCTTCATCCAGGGTGTAGGGTTTAAAACCGGCTTTGCGATAGGCATGCTGCGCGGTGTGGTTTTTTTCCAAGACCTCCATTGTCATCTTGCAGCAACCCCGCCTTTTCGCCTCTCGAGCGACTAAATCCAGCATCTCTGCACAGAGCCCCTTGCCACGCAGGCGCTCACTAACGATTACATCGTGGATATTGACCAGGGGCTGGCAAGCAAAAGTAGAAAAACCGGTAAAGCAGTTGACCAGACCCACCGCTTGATCGCCGCTGTAGGCGAGCACACTGAAAGCACCGGGGAAAGCAGCCAGTTTTGCCGGCAACTCGGCCCGGCATCGATCCGGCAGAGGTACCCCACCGCCAAAGGGGTGGCGGGAGTATTCATCCATAAGCGCGAGCATATCTGCAGCATGGCGACTGTCTGTGTATGCCGCCAGGGCGATAGTGATTGCGGAGACAACCTCCGGGGTAGCTAATGCCATAGATACATCTCTGGTTCTTCTAGGAGTCTTCGGACTTTGCCGTACGTCTTGTGTCTCTTCGATGATAAAAGCAGTTTTCTTTTTTTCTTCGCGATTGCTTTTTGATCCGGCACTCCAACAGGTTACCGGATTGATTCAATACACGACAGTGAAGCGGCATTCGTTTAATAGCCCTGCCGGCCCAGACACGCTTGGCCTGCACGGACAAAGCCGCTATCCTGAGACCAATTGATCATCTCAGGATATAACCCCATTGCACCCACTCGATCATCTACTCAAAAAAAACCGACAATGGTCTCTGGCAACTCGGAAGGAAAATCCCGATTTCTTCCTTAAACTGTCGGAACAACAGACTCCAGAATATCTTTGGATCGGCTGCGCGGACAGCCGAGTACCCGCCAATCAAATCGTAAATCTGCTGCCGGGAGAATTGTTCGTCCACCGCAATGTCGCCAATCTGGTGGTGCACACCGATCTGAACTGCCTGTCGGTACTGCAATATGCCGTTGAAATCCTCCGTATAAAGCACATTATCGTGTGCGGCCACTACGGCTGCGGCGGTGTTCAGGCTGCCCTGCACAATGAGCAGCTTGGACTGATCGATAACTGGCTACGCCATATTCAGGATATCCGTGACAAGCACTACACCCTTATCAATCTGTTCCAGCAACATCAACGCACCGATCTGTTATGCGAACTCAATGTGCTTGAGCAGGTGATTCACGTCTGCCAGACCACTATAGTGCACGACGCCTGGCGCTCGGGGCAACAGCTCTCTGTGAACGGTTGGGTCTATGGTCTCAAGGATGGTCTGGTCCACGATCTGGGAGTCTCTGTCAGTCATCCCGGTGAAATTTCCGATACCTATCAGAATGCCCTGACCAACATTGCCCAGCGCAATACAGAATAACGACATCCACGCTTAACCCCCACTCGCCTTTGGCCATACAATGGGCCCGGCCCCCGACTACCCTGTGGCGGCAGCGGCTCTGTGGCTTGAAAGGAGAGCGACTATGGTCGAGTACCGAGTGTGGGAATGCCAGAACTGTGGCTGGATCTACGATGAGGCCAGGGGTTGGCCCGAGGACAGCATAGCACCAGGGACCCGCTGGGAAGATATTCCCGAGGACTGGTGCTGCCCTCAGTGCGGTGCCAGCAAGCGGGACTTCACCATGCTTGAGGTGAAGCGCAACAATACCCCACAACCCCCAACCCCTCCCGCCAGCCCACCCAAAGCCGCTACTGCAACCCGCATCTGGGAATGCATGGTATGCGGATGGGTTTACGACGAAGCCAAAGGCTGCCCCGACCAAGCTATAGCCGCCAGTACCCGCTGGGAACAGATATCGGAGGATTGGCGCTGCCCCCAGTGCGGCGCCAGTAAAGAGGCGTTTGACATGGTGCTGGTAACCAGAGCATCGCAGGCAAAACCCGGCACCACAGAGAAACAGCCAAGTGGCGATCCACTGGTTATCCTCGGTACCGGCCTCGCCGGCTACAGCCTGGCGAAGGAGTTTCGCAAACTCGACAGAAATACCCCCTTGCTGATAATCACCAGTGATGACGGTACCTTCTACTCGAAGCCACTCCTGTCCGCCTCCCTTTCCCATGGCCAAACTGCGCAGCAGCTGGGCACCAGCAGTGCTGAGGACATGGCCCGTGAACTGGCAGCCGAAATCCTGGTGCATACCCGCGTGACTGGGTTCGACCCGAGCACCAGAGCATTAGCGCTGCAACAGGAATCGGCAGACCACAGTGCGGAAATCCATTACGACCGATTGGTACTGGCAATCGGGGCCCACTGCCGTCCCTTGCCTCGTATTGAGGGTGACGCCCACGCCAACCTGTTCCGTATCAACAGCCTGAGAGACTATCACCGTTTTCGCACAGCACTGGTGGGGCGCAAACGGGTACTTGTCATTGGGGCGGGCCTGATCGGTTGTGAATTTGCCAACGATCTGGTGCAAGCTGGCTTTTCTGTAGATCTGGTAGACACTCTGACTTGGCCGCTGGCCTCCCTGCTGCCAGAGGCAGCTGGACGCGACTTGCAAAGCGCCCTGGAGAGCTACGGAGTGCGCTTCCACTGCGACCGTTCGGTACGGAAACTACTGTGTCGCCACCGTGGCCTTCTGGCCCAGCTCGACAATGGCCAGACCATCGAGGCAGACATCGTGCTCGCCGCCCTGGGGCTGCAGGCAAACACCGCGCTGGCAAAAGCCGCGGGGCTGGCAGTCCATCACGGCATCACCGTTGACCGGCAGTTGCAAACCAGCGACCCACACATTTACGCCCTCGGCGATTGCGCTGAAGTGGACGGCCATCTGCTTTTCTTTGTCGCGCCACTGATGGCCTGCGCACGCGCACTGGCAAAGACACTCAGCAACCAGCCTACCGCCGTGCATTACGCCTCGATACCGGTCGCGGTCAAAACCACTCTGCGCCCCACCACCGTATGCCCGCCCCATCCGGACGCCAGGGGTCATTGGCAGATTGATTGCGATGCTACAGGGGTCTGTGCAGAATTCCGCAGTGACACAGGACAGCTGCTGGGATTTGCCCTGACAGGAGCAGCAATCACTCGACGGGAACCTCTCAGCAGAGAGTGTCAACCCATAATGAGGGGACCTTAGCACAACCGACTACCAGACTTCTTTTGCTGCTATTCGAGGCAAAACGCGCAATGTAGACACTTTTGACCTAAAATGGCGTCCTCGCACAGGTTTGGTACAAGCAACCCCCCACATGACGACAGATAGAAACCCAGTTCCCACCCCATCTGCCCAGCAAAGCCGCCGGTTGCGCGATACGCTGGGTCAGTTCGCAACCGGCGTCACGGTGATTACCACGCGAGATATCAACGGTCAGCCGGCAGGCATGACCGTAAACAGCTTCAACTCCGTCTCTCTCGACCCGGCCCTGGTACTCTGGAGCATCGATAAACAGTCACTCGGCTACGAGGCATTTACCACCCGCGACCATTTTGCCGTACATGTGCTGCGCGCCGACCAACAACATGTTTCCAACCTGTTTGCCGGGCGCGGAAGCAATAAGTTCGGTCAGATACACTGGTATGAAGGGCCCAATGGCATTCCCCGCCTGGAGGAGTGCGCAGCTTACTTCCACTGCGGTCGGGCTCAGTGTATTGAGGGTGGTGACCATACGATCCTGCTGGGGACCGTGCTGGAGTTTACCGCTTTTGGTGGCGAACCATTGGTCTTCCACCGCGGCCGCTACCGGGCCCTGGCTGGAGACTGAATTCCGTCTGCAGGCACATCCATAGGGAACTTCAAACCCGAAGCATTGTAGTGCCTTCCAAATACCTCTGATACCTGTTTTTATGCCGGTTGACTATCAGAATGAATAAACTTGGCTAGTAACTGTCACTCCATCGCAATATGCCGATGGCAGGCTGGTGCAAACTCTCTGAGCGGACTCTACTATCCATGTCAACAGGCACCCTCTTCTGCTTCGCCCACCGCGGTTACCAGCAGCGGGCCAGCGAAAATACCCTGCAGGCGATCGGCCATGCGCTGGAAATGGCTGTAGGAGGCATCGAAGTGGATGTCTGGAATATCGGCGGCCAACTGTTGGTAAAACACGACCGGCGCCTTGGGCGATTGATTGCCGGCAGTGAATTGATCACGGATATGCGCCCGGAGACACTGCGCGAGAGACCGCTGCCCTGTGGCGGCACTATTCCCTCTCTCCGGGAGGTTCTGGAACTGGTGGGCGATAGTGTGCAACTGAATATCGAGCTTAAGGGGCCCAACTGTGCCGCGCTCTTTGTCGAGGAAATGCGCTCTTTCGTTCAGGATAAAGGCACCAACTTTGATCCCTATATCGTTTCCTCCTTTGATCACCGCCAACTGTACGAATGCCTGCGGCTGCTACCGGAAGTGCGCCGTGGTGTTTTGCTCAGTGGCATTCCGCTGGACCTCGCCGCCTGCGCGGCTCCCCTGCGAGCCTATTCCCTGCATAGCAATGTCGATTTTATCAATACGGACCTGATCGCCGATATCAAACGGCGTGGCCTTAAACACTACGTGTTTACCGTCAATACCCCCGATGACCTGGTGTTACTGGCCGCACAGGGGGTGGATGGCGTATTTACCGACGAGCCACAACTGGTTTTGGATTTCAATGCACGCATAGCCGCAGGCGGGACCACAGGGTAATCGGGAGAAATACGCGGGTTACAGCAAAAATTAACCCGGCAAATATGCCGGGTTAATTTTTCCAGGGCAAGTCACGGCAGCTGGCTTTTGAGGCACCATCCAGCCACCGTAAGCAAGGCCCCATATGTTGCGCAACTAATGCAGTTAAAAATCCGCACTGGCGCGTAAGTACCAGAAACCGCCATTAAAACCAAACGGCGATGTGAGCGCCTGACGCACTCCCAAAAATTGCAAAGTGGGATCCTGTTCATTATCCGGTTGTACATCAAAAATATTTTCACCGCCGACTGAGAGTTTGTAATTCTCATAAAGGGTAAAGGTCGCTTCAACATCTACCAACAGCTCACCGCCATAGCTGTAAGTATCCGTGGCATCTCCAGGCCCAAAAAGACCGCCAGTGGACTCCCAGCTACTGTAGCGGTTGAGGCGCAAATAACTGCTGAACATTCCACCGGTTTCAAAATCGAAGGTCAGGGTCGTGCGATCACTGGGCACCTGGTTTTCCAGGTCGAACACCCTCGATGCATCAATCGTGTTCTGCACAACTTTGCTCACATTCTGGCGATTGTGATTGTGACGCAGATCCACGACTAACAGATTGCCAGCTACTTCAAAGTCACTGGTGATAGCCAGATCGATCCCGGATACCTTTGAATCATAAGCATTGGCAAAATAATTGGCATTACTGCCGTTTAGCAACACCGCATTTTCCACCCCGGCCGCTTCCAGCAACGCCACCTCCGCATCTCCGATAGCATTATTGCGCAGGGCGAGGCGATCCTCGATTTCGATATGGTAGTAATCGACAGTGACACTGGTGCTGTCAAACGGTGAAAAAACCGCACCCAGGGTATAGCTTTTAGACTCCTCGGGGTTCAGTTCAACCGCACCAAGGGCCACCGCCACCGGGTGACTGACCGGATAGGTACCATTGGGAATCAGGTTGCCACTGGAATCCGCCGTGGTGGTGACGTTCAGGGTATTGACCTGGCCGGGGGTGGGTGCGCGGAACCCGGTATTAACGGTTCCACGCAGGGCGAAGCGCTCATTGACATCGTAGCGGGCGGAGAGCTTCCAGTCCGAAGTGGAGCCAAACACATCGAACTCCTCAAAGCGCAGAGCGGCACCCAGTGTCAGCGCTTCGGTAACCTCCGCTTCCAGATCAACATAGGCCGCGATACTCTCGCTACTGAAACTACCCGCCGCCTCCACGGGGAAGCCCTGGAAACCATCTGAGCCAACGCCAAATTGCGCCGCGGTAGGTCCCACCGCGATGGAGGCGGCATCCCCTGCCTCAATGGAGTAGGTCTCCTCACGCCACTCGGCACCAAAAGCCAGGTTCAGTGGCGAAAAGAGTCCCGTGATCTCCATGGATTGTACGAAATCCGCGTTCAGGCTGGACTCCTCCTGGGTCAGTGTACCTGGTTTGAAGCTGGTGGGCGACAGCCGGCCGAGACTGGGATTGATGGAGTCTTTCAGCACATAGGCCACCTCGTTTTCCGCAACCCGCGCGCGCACATCCCAGGACAGACCGTTATCCAGTACACCGCGAGCGCCGGCAACCGCGGAGATATCGCGAATCTCCGCACCGAATTGCGGGTTGTAGCCACCGGGGAACTGGGTGTAGATGGGGTTGCGCAACACATAGCCGCTGAGGCTGGAGGCGTCGGCCACCAGATAGTCGGCCGGATTCAACCCCTGTCCCTCAATATAATCAATCAACGACTGGGGCGCCGGGTCCGGAAGATAGTCGACACTGTCGGGATCGTCGGGGTCGTTGGGGGTATCTACCTGCAGGGTACCACGGGCGGTGAACTTATGCTCCGAGTCTAGCACCGGGCCGCGGTAGAAAAAATCGGAAATAGTATCATTGCCCGAATAGCCAAATTGTCCGAACAGCTCAATGCTGTCACTGATATCCAACCCACTGTTGACAAAGAATTTGAGTGCTTCAACCTCCGGATCACCCCAGCGCTGGCCAAGGCCATCCAGTGGCACCTGGTCTTCGCCAACAATGCTTCCTACAAAGACGGCATCGGGATGGGCGGCACCGCGCCAGGTCTTATCCGCAGAGGATATCTCCACGGAGGCATTCACAAAGCCCTGATCCCACAGATTCAGTCCCGTGTTGGCCGCCAGACTGGTTCGGGTGCCGTCCCCCTCAAAGTACTCACCGGTTTGGGCGGAGAGGCTGAAACCCTCCGCATCCTCTTTCAAAATCACATTGACAACACCTGCGATGGCATCGGAACCATATTGGGCCGAGGCACCATCGCGCAATACTTCCACTCGTTCAATCGCCATGGCAGGCAGCGCAGCAAAATCCACTGCTTGGGCTCCTTGATTCACAGTACCCAGTGGAGCCAGCTGTAAATTGACCAGGGCAGAGCGGTGCCGACGAGTCCCGTTGACCAGAACCAGCGTCTGGTCTGGCGACAGATTACGCAGGGTTACGGGGCGAATAAACGCCGTGCCATCGGCAATCGGAAAGCGCTGGGTGTTAAAGGACGGGGCAATTTTTGCCAGAGATTCCGTGAGGTCAAAACTGGCCTGATCGGCCAGATCCGCTCCACCCACCACATCCACCGGAGAGAGGGTTTCTGTTGGTAAAACGCCCTCCTTGCGGGTACCGGTCGTGATGACCTCCTCCAGGGTGCGGTTATCAGTTTCGGGAGGCTGCGCTTCCCGCTCCTGCGCAACAGCACTGCCAAATGACGTGGAAAGCGCGACAGCGACCGCCAGCGACAAAGGTTTCAATAAATGGGCTTGCATGTTGTCCATCCTCTTTTTCATTATTAATTCGAACAGCACACCACTGGATACCACAGGGGCGCGGTGCGCAACAGGTAATTTTGCGCGCAAACACCTCAGAAATTCTTTAAAAAAAGCACCTTAATTTCCTGTGGGATACGACCAGCCAATCCCAATTGCTAAAAATTCTGTTCGGCGCCAAGAGCGCTGTATTTGGTGAGGTTATCCCCCACCGGAGTGAACAGCAAGGCCCTCAGATCGCAAATCATGGCCTAGCGATTGATTTATGTCAAAATTTGGTACACTTGTCGATAGACTTGAAATGACAAGTGTGCCAATCCTTACGCATCAACATCAGAAAATAAAAGCTTCACCATTTTCTCAAGTTGAACCCGTTTCATTACTCATCATCATTCTGGCGTATAGGTGACTTGCAGCTCAAAAATGGAATTCCTGGGGCTGTAACCCCGCACCAGCACATAAACTGTACGCTTTTCACCGGGCACCGATAACGTACAGTTTTCGGAGGACCCATCCTGGTACGGTCGGCAGTCATAGTCGCGCGCAGTGGGCGCCGCTCCGAAACGCACATAGAGATCGGCGTCATTGGTTCCTGTCATGTCCGCGATAAAGCCCGTACCTGGCACCGCACTGAATGGCCCGAAATGCTCCTCGCTCCCCGCACCACGCTACCGGAGAAATTCTCGGTCTGCTCCTCCGGGTCGGGGTCGGGACCCGGACCATCGCCGATCGTACCCTTGGCCAGTTCCGCGACATAAGCTGCAGCCAGCTTGCCAAACTTCACGGCATGGTTTGCATTTCCACCACTATTGGCAAGCGTGTCGTTCAAGGTATGAATATAGGGGTTGTAGCCACCAAAACCGGCTTCAAACGGGAAGGACGCCACATAGCCCCGATTGTGCCAGGATGCATGATCTGAACAAGCGTAACCACAAGAAGTGCTGCCAACACTCAGTTCGCTCTGGTAGGTTTGGGCAAGATCCCTGAGGAACGTATTCTGGGCGCTGTTGGTATAATCGTCGACAATATAGATATCGCTGTAGGAGCCAAAATAATTGGTCATATCCAGCTGCAAAACACCGACCACATCCTTGTTTTGGCTTTGGTAATCACTGGCAATATCTCCGGATCCGCGCAAACCGACTTCCTCTGCTGCATATCCCATAAACGCCAGAGTTTTATCCGGTTTGTAGCCCGTAGTCGCTTTGACGTGAATGACTTCTGTCAGTGCTGCAATACCCGAGGCGTCGTCATCGGCACCGGGAGCCCGGGTCCCCTCCCCAGTACCAAAGCCAACCGTGGAATCCAGGTGCGCCCCAAGCACCACAATCCCTTCGGGGTCAACCTGACCGTGAATGGTAAGAATCACGGAAGGCTGCGCCCAGCTGTGGCTATAGAGCTGCACCGAGATATCACTGCGCGCACTGGTCAACGCCTGCCATTTATCCCTGATCCACTCAGCCCCATCGACACCTGTTGAGGTGGTGTAGTAGCGGTTGATAAAGCCGGACAGGGCCTCTATGGTGGAGCGGATATTAACCTCCGAATGGTGGAGCGGATATTAACCTCCGAGATTTCTGGTCCACCCCCCTTGAAGTGGTCCACCCGTATAATTAGGAGACGGGGGACTAAACCATGGGAAC
>NZ_JAVAMR010000028.1:0-50560 GCF_030731025.1 Microbulbifer sp. 2205BS26-8
AGAGCACCTCAATCTGCCGTAACTTCGTGACAATTTCTTCCGGCTTATGATGTTTGATTCCCATGTTTAGTCCTTCGTCTCCTAATTATACGGGCGGACCACTTCAAGGGGGGTGGACCAATGCACTTAGGAGTTGAATCCATGACTTAATTGGATTATGTTATTCATCGAATACTACTTAAACAAAATAGCTAAGGTATCTCCTGTTTTATCCTGAGCGCTGTTTATTGGCACTATCGTACTGCTTGCCGTTATATTGCTGTTACGTGTACAGGGACATCATTGGCGTAGTCAAAAGGTTTTTGATGGTGTAATCGTTGAAAATTAGCATTTTCTACAAATTAATCATACAAAAATCTGTTATCTAAAAAAGGTATTTACTATGGACAGTGTTTCAACATCAGAAATCGAACTAGACAAACAACTATTTTCAGCTGAATTTATTGATAATCCTTACCCAATATATAGACAGCTAGTCGCAAAAAAGCCTATTTTTCATACAGAATGGTTTGGCGGTGCCTGGTTGGTGTCATCTCATGCGTTGGCTAGTGCAGTACTAAAAGATGACCGTTTCAGTAATAATACACTGGATTATATGAACAAGAACTTTACCGGTATTGAAAAGGAACAATTGCAAGACTTGGTTGAACATCAGACTCGTTGGATGCCCTACTTAAGAGGTGATTTGCATACAAACGTTAGAAAATTAGTGCACAGAGCGTTGGAAAATGCACTTGTTAACTATAATGAGAAATTCCATGAACTAGCTCTTTCATTGTTGACACGGCTTGTCGAACAACGAGAGTTTGATTTCATCAGTGACTATGCTTGTATTTATCCAGCCCAGGTTATCAGTAATGTGCTTGGGATGGATGATGAGACGGCAGTAAAAATAATTCAATGGTCAGATCAATACCATAGTTACATTGGCTCTAATATGGATGACTACAGCCTAGCAAAAAAAGCACTCGACGCTCTAAATGAAATGCAAAGTCACCTATATAATCTGTTGAAAAGACCAGAGAAGCTCGCTAAAAACTCGTTATTATCAATTTTTGTCAACAATCAATCTGAATTGGTTGAAACGCAGGTTTTATTTAATCAACTTACTAACTTGGTGGTAGCTAGTTACGTTAATGCCCATAACGTGTTAGGAAACGCTCTATTTACTTTGCTGAACAATCCTGATCAACTAGAGCTACTTAATTTGTCTCCTAATTACTTTCCCAATGCTGTGCGAGAATTGATCCGCTTTGACAGTTCCACGCAGATAGTGCCACGAAGAGCGTTAGAGACTTTGGAGCTTTACGGAAAAACAATTCAAAAAGGTGAGTTACTGTTTATTTTGGTGGGAGCAGCTAACAGAGACCCTGCCGTATTTAGTAATCCCGAAAAACTTGATATCACGCGAAAACAAAATCCTCATCTGGCGTTTGGGCATGGGCCGCACGTGTGCATAGGGTTACATTTGACATATGTCACTGTCGAAATCGCGTTAAAAGAATTTTTTATGAAAATTCGTGATTATGATATATCGCTGATAAGTTCCACTCGTATTCAATCGATTGCATTTAGAGGATTACAAAATCTGTATGTGTCACTAAGTAATCGCTAACTAAACGTAATCAGACCCACTGAGGTGATCCAGTTTAAATGTTAATGCATAGTGGGACGTGACTCTTTCTCCATGATGGTTTCCGAGTCCGGTGGGCGGTAGCCCAAGGCACTGTGTGGCCGCTTGGTATTGTAGTGTCTCCTCCACTCCTCAATAATAATTTCGGCCTCTTATAACGTATAGAATATTTCACTGTTCAGAAGCTCGTTTCTGAGCCGGACGAGAACCACTCGGAGCTGCAAAAATAAGCTGTACCGAGTCTTTCGTGAATTGAGGCGGGTCGAGCGCACCTTGTTTTTGCTGAGCTATATCTGCGATGAGGATTTCCGCTTTGGTATTCGCGCCGAGACAATCAAAATAGAGTCATTTCATTCCTTCATGGACTGGATTGCCTTCGGCGGCTTGGTGATTAAAAGCGATGATCCGGTTGAGCAAGCGAAATGAATGAAATACCTCGACGTTATTATCAATGCGATCATGCTGCACAACGTTGCCGATCTGACACAAGTGCTCAACGATATAGCGAAGAAAGATTTTGAAATCACGGCGGAGCTCATCACTACGCTGAGCCCTTATATCCGCGATCATATTCTCTGCTTTGGGCAACTAACATGGACGTGGACAAAAGCCAGCCCTATTGCGGCCAGAGTCCATTGCCATTTCTACATAACCGACCTAAGTGACAACTTTTCATACGTACTACGAACATACTCCTATATCGATGGTCTTGAAGAAAAGGTGGAAACTAATAGCAATGCAGGAGAGATTTTGCTATACGCTGGGCATATACCTTTGATAACATAGATATTTGTGTGTCGCTTTTTTTAAGTATAAATCGTGAGCCCCAGCTTGATCTGTATTTTACGCGTACTGGTACCGGCCAAGCTTGAATAGTACTTACGCCTCGATATAAAGCCATTGAGCAGCAAGGTGTGGATCTTCTGTTCATTCAGGTTCAGGATGTATGGACTTAAAAGTCCGAATTGCTTAGATGCATAGGAAATAGGCCACCTATACTGCCGCAGTATTGGGAGTGGAAAAGAATTTCGGTAGTTTGTTGTAGGATTATAGCAATGTTGATCTCATATACGAATACAATTTTGATGACCGCAACGGTATTGATGCTAGCCTGATGGATAATAATTGGAATGTGCGAGCAAGATGGAGTTTTAGCATTGCTTTCGAGGAGTTAATTTTATCTGTACTGACCTGGGATCATCGTACTGATGAAATTATTTTAGTCTAGAAGTAAGCGGTCGAATTGGCGATAGCTTGATGAAAACTCCCATGTTTTAGTGAAGCAAAGGCTATTTATGGTAGTGGTTATGGTTTCGAGTTTTTATTACAGCAGTTGTAGGTTGAGGATGATAAGTTGGGAGGGTGTGCAACACGAAGATTATATTAAAGTTGTCATTGAGAAATATTTTTAATCAGTAAGAGTTATCGGGCGGATAATTAAGTTATCAAATTAATCGTGCAGAATAGGTCGGTTAGATGTTTCGGTATTAAACATTAAGTGCCACCCAAATTTTTTGGGAGACCGAATTAGACGATAGATTAATAATATGCTTAATGCTGTGAAACAATCAGGAGGAATTTATTTTGCATTTGCGCATATTCGATAAAACAGGTAGTGAAACAGTTAACGATTTAGTTGAAGTTGAAGTTGAATTGACCGGTCCTGAAGAGAGCTGGTCGTATTGTGCAGAATATTTTCAATCCGAGTTGACTAATAATTTCCGAAAATTGCTGAGTTGGTACTTTGGGGATTACGAAAAGGATCACGAGCAAACATCTCAAGGAGACATGTCTACGATAGATAAGTTCATTCGTTTAGGAAAACGTATGGGGGATAATTTGCTCGGTGAGGATCATGAGCTCATTAAGCTAATTGAAATGATAGAGGAAACGGGATTTGAGCAACTACAGGTTAGTTTAGAATCTGAGCGGGTAGCGTTTTTTTCTGATTGCTGGGAAGCTCTGGTCCTCCCCGAATCAAAATTTGTGCTATCCGCAGTAGCCAAAGGATTCACTAGGCGTTTTGCAGGCTCGTCGGCTGCCTTATCTGACGTTCATTATCAATTGGGAGAGGACAACCCGCTCAAGGTTCTGCACGTAGTGTCCCGGCCTTCCGGGATTAATCAGAACTGCCGCGAAACAGATGTTTATAGCGCTTATCTTAGTGCATTGTCAATGGGAAAATCCTGTCAGTATGAAATACTCCGTGTCGATACTAAGGAAGACTTGTTGCGACGTCTCATGGCAACGGATGGTGTGCATATTGTACATTATGACGGACCTATCCAGGTTTGTAATGATGGTGCCTTTTTACTTATAGGAGAGGAAATCGTAGACTTCGCTGATTTAACGGCATCGAAGGCTTGGCTTACCAGTACAGCAGTTATCTTGGGAGCTACGGATTATCAACAGCCTAATCATGCCCATATTTGGCCGCAGAATGGTTTGGCTCGAACCGCAAAAGCGGCGAATGCGGCGGGCATAAACAATATTATCGGTTTTTCGTGTCTGGCGAACCCTTGGACCTTAACGCGCTGTATCGATGCTGTCTATCAAGGTGTTTTCTCTGGTCTGTCGCTAGGGCAATCGATTGTCGAGGCACGTAAGCGGTTACAACAACAACTCACTAGCCATACCTTTGTCGCTGCTGGGATCCCCTTTCAATCGTGGCCATTATTGGTACATTACGGACATCAGGAAGTTTTTTTCTTTGACCAGGCTAGGGCGCTGACAACTTTATTTGAGTCGGAAAGTTATGCCGATATTCGCCGTCGGATGCACGGCTTTAACAGTGAGTTTATCCCACCGTTTTTAAGTACAATTTGCGATGGGGAATTTACCCGGCTATTGCTGGCTCAAAAGGCTGGAAAAGCTCTATGGATTCGCGGTCAGTCCGGCAGTGGAAAAACCCAACAGTTGCACTTATTGGCGTTGTATCACCTAACTCACAATGCAGATTATGGATTTTTCTTCGATCTTTCCCAGTATTCTTATCATCGTGAAGATATTATCAACATGATTGCTCCCATTGTTAAACAAACTGAAAACGCTGATATCGAAGAGCTGTTGACGAAACGGCAAGTTTCCTGTCTTTTTGTTTTTGATAATGTTGGGTCTTGCAAGACGGATAGGAGTGATAGCTCAGGCGATAGAACAGATGAGTATGACATCCTAGATTATGCCAGGCTATTGGCCAGCTATGGACACCAGGTGGCCGTAACTACCTCTGCGGGAGCAGAAGTTGTGGGTGACGACAGTCGCTTTACTTGCATTGATTTGCCAAAATTGTCCATTGATGAGCAAAGGAAGCTGGTATCGGAGGTTATGCAAAAAGCCTCTATGGACGAGACTACGTTAGGGAATCATTACAAAACGGTGATGTCAGCTGTTGACGGCAATGTGTTTTTAGCGAAAAAGATATTTCCGGCTTTAGCAAAAACGGCTGCAACTAATATAAACGATAAACTTTCACACCTATCGGATCTTTCCAAGAAATACTCTGGTGACCCGGTAAAGACGTTTTGTGAATGGCAATGGCAGAATATCGATCGCTGCTGGCAACGCATGGCAATTATTCTGTCAGACTTACCGGGAGTATTGCTTGAAATGATCGGTACGGCCTTTGATAGAAGTGACAAATTTTTGCCTGCTAAAGAGTTGCTGGAGCAGATCAATAATGGCGAGAAGAAAAGCGACATGTCGTTTATGTCGATTGGAATTCCATTGTTAAGAGACTCGGGATTTCTGGTGGCTTATCCCCATGGCCATGTGATGAACGCCTATTTCGATCCGTTTTTCGATCACATGCGTGCTCAGGACTGTTTTTTTGCAAACAACATTGAGCGCTTGGAGTTGTTGGTGAGCCAAATCGTGTGCGAAGCTGTGGCTAATCTTATCCCCCATATGCTTCAACTGGAGAGGCCAGAGATTGTTCATAATCTGCTTGCGAACCGACGGCTATGGACTATCCATTTGGAACGCTTATGGTTTGCGGCTGATTTCACAGGATTTTTCCGTATGGAAACCACCTTTATACAGTTGTTAAGAAAGAAACGTTTGGAGGCTGAATTATGTGAGTGGTTGATAGACTTGATTGCTCGCACACTGAAGGATGAGGACTTTATTGGCGATTTGCATGCTTCAGCTTTGCTTCAGTTGGGTGGGCAGGCGATTATATTGAGTAGACATTCAGGCGAAGAAGTTTTTGCGCCATTAGGCCATTGGAGCGAACAGTATTTCAAATCCTTGGTTGAACGGCACGATAATCCATTACTTGAGTCTGGTGATGCCTATACGTTAAATGTTCGTTATTTAGAATTATATTATCAGCTCAGTAAAAACTGGATGAAACTTAAGGAATTGGAAGAGGCATCGTACAAACTATACTCGGAGAGTAAGGATTTTGTATCTGCCGCAGGAAGACTGGCTTTATTACTTCACTGCTCGATCACCTTGGATGAGCAGGAACAATACGATTTATATGTGAAAATACTCTTCGAATATGTTACATCCGGACGTTTGCCTAGTCAGCATTTTCACGAGATTGTGATCAAGGTGCTTGCGGAGTGGTGCAACGTTACCAACGGCAAAGCCGCTCAAGCGCTTCTAGATAGGTCAGGATCCGTCGAGGGCTTCGGACAATTTGAAGCACTCTACCAACGCATTCAAGCGGATATCTATTTCATTGAAGAGAACTATCATGATGCAGCTGTAGTGTATTGCCAAATATGGCAATCGCTAGGAGAGCGTCAACAGCTTGGGGAAATGAAATTATTTGCCCAACGCATGATACACCTGCAAGAGGAAGATAAGCTAGGGCACTCCGATTTTAACGAGATATATTCAAACTATGTAAATGATGATATCGAGACCCCTAAGCTGGTTATGCAAAAATTTGGCATAACATTGCATTGAAGTTTCACGGGTTAACAGTTTAGGGTCGAAATTGACTGGGGGAATTAATGAGAGTATTCGCAATATCCGATATGCATTTCGATTATGACATCAATGCCCAATGGGTTGACAATGTGTCATTGTACGACTTTCGGGATGATATATTGATTTTGGCCGGCGATATTAGTCATGATATTTCACGGATCAGGGCTTGTATCGAACAGTTTTCTCTACGCTTCAAAAAGGCGTTGTTTGTTACGGGGAACCACGATCTTTGGGTAGTTGGCAAGGAATGCGAGAGTTCTTTCGATAAGTTTGATTGTGTACGTCAGATTGTATTGGATGCTGGTGCCTCAATGGAACCATATCATGATGCAGGATTATCTATTGTGCCACTATTATCTTGGTACGATTATTCCTTTGGTTCCCCTTCAGAAAGGTTGTGCGAAATTTGGATGGACTATAATGCCTGCCGATGGCCCCATCATTTTGATGATAAGGATGTTAATCAATACTTTTTAAAAAAAAATGAAGCATACCTGCATATTCGTAATCAACATGTCATTACTTTTTCACACTTCCTCCCGAGAATCGATGTGATGCCTAGCTATATTCCACCCAAGTATCGGGTAATTTACCCAGTTTTGGGTTCTGATGCCCTCGATACTCAGGTAAGAGCTTTACAGGCTAACACCCATGTTTATGGGCACAGCCATGTCAATCAGAAAATTCGAATAAGTGGGGTTGACTATATCAACAATGCCTTTGGCACACCCGGTGAGGCGCACTTTACCAGTAGGGGTTTACTTTGCGTTTATGAGCATTGATATATTGCTGAACTCGGTTGTATCAACACCGATATCGATTAATGAGCTTCATTTGTGGCTAATAAGAGATCAAACGATCGACAATGATCGAACACTAAAACGTTTTAGTCGGATTATTAGTATCGAGGAAAGGCTTAAGCAGAAGAATTTCTATTTTAAAAAGCATCGTCAGCAATATTTGATAACTCGAGCACTTCTACGATATGTGTTGTCGAAATATGAAAACACCGTTTCACCATCGGATTGGGTTTTCATCTCTAATAAATATGGCCGACCTTATATCGCCAATAAGGAGGTGCCACAGAAATTGTTTTTTAATTTGTCTCATACGGATAATTGTATTGCGTTATTGGTGTCGCATGAGGAAATTGCAGGCATTGATGTTGAATGGGTGCTAAGAAAAGGTGAAAATCTGGGAATTGCAGAACGTTACTTTTCATTGAGAGAAGTGAACGACATGTTTTCTTTGCCAGACAAGGTCAGTAGGGTCGCTCGTTTTTATGACTTATGGACACTCAAGGAAGCATACATTAAAGCGCGTGGAATGGGACTGTCGATTCCTCTTGATTCATTCAGCTTTTTGTTTAATGGGACAGAGGAGATAGATATATCTTTCTCATATGGCATTGACGATGAACCAATTAATTGGAGTTTTTGGCAATTAATTCCCTACAAAGATTACAAATTATCGATTGCTTTGAGAAGAAAGCATAAAGTATCTGATTATCGAATTATTTTTCGAGAAATTGATTCCGAATGCCATATAAAAGAGAGGTGTTTCCCATTGCTCAGATATAGCGCGTTTGGCAAAAATGCTTTTAAGGAAATTGGGTCTCCGACAATATAAGGACCGAGAGTGTAAATAATTCTGTGTAACCGCTCCTGCCAGTTGCTTATTGGTAGTCGGCGAGAAGCAGCCTGCATAGCCAGGTACACCACCTTCATCGCGGCGTCGTCAGTAGGGAACACCTTGCGCTGCTTCGTGGCCTTGCGAAGGCGAGAAGATCACCGTTACCTACGAGCGCGGCAAGGTACCCAAGCAGCGCGACGAGGACTGCGTCAATGACAGCGGTCTGCGCTTCGGGGACGTGCCGGTGCAGGTGATTGAGCAGACCCCGCCGGAGTTCACAGGACCCGACGCGGACCAATATGAGGTGATCGGTACCAAGACCACCCACCGTTTGGCCCAGCAACCGGCCAGTTACGTGGTGCTGGAATATCGCCGCCCGGTCTTGAAGCGCAAGGGCGAGAATAAGCCGCTGCCCAGCCCGGCACCGACCAACGTGCTCGACAACAGCATCGCCGACGTCAGCTTCCTGGTGGGCATGTTGGTGGACAAGTTCCAGTACCATCTGCCGTTGTAGCGCCAGCACCAGCGCTTGGGACAGGCGGGGATCACTCTCAGCCGCGCCACCCTCACCAACCTGTGCAAGCGCGCGATTGAGTTACTGCGCCCCATTGCTGCGGCACAGTTGCTCAGTATCCTGCAAAGCCGGGTACTGGCCATGGACGAAACGCCAATCAAAGTCGGCAAGAGCGGTAACGGCAAATACAAGATTGAGGCTGAGGATTTCGATCTTTTGGATGGCCACTGGGATATCGAACAACGTGTTGATGAACTGCTGCAGGAAGGAGAGCTGTCACCACAGGTGTTGACGCGGCTTGCCAATGAATTAAGCGGTGGTGAGCGCACGCGCTTACACCTGGATCGCCAGGGGGTAGACCCTGGGTGGTTAAAATTTCCAATAGTGTTTACTATTGGAAATAAAAAGATTATAATTTTAAGCATCAAATTATTTCCCGGTGTTCCATGTCTCAGTATTTTAAAGCGGTTCCGCTATTTGACTCATACCGTCCATTTTTTGCCTTAAAGCGTAGCACTCTGTTTCCAGGGGATATTCCCACAGTTAAGACATTTGTCGATTCGATAGCCGATGGACCTGTCCCGGAAGCTGCTGATGACTATTGGCATACAAAGGACTTTCTCTGGAGTAAATGTCGACGATCTGAAGCAACTTACAATGCCTTTAGGAGTGAATCAGAGCGTTTTTTGCTGTGGGCCTGGTGTATTCACGGTAAATCAATTGGCTTGATGAAAAAGCGGGATATTGAAGCGTACATCGATTTCGTTGTCACTCCGCCCAAAAGCTGGATTGCCGCCCGAGTTTGCAGGAGGTTTGAATCCAAGGATGGCCAAAAGCAACCCAATAAGAACTGGAGACCATTTGTTGTTAAATTAAGTAAGGCTGAACGCAAGGAATTAATGAGAAGCACTCCAGGTACCGCTATTAAACCGGACTCTGGCAATTACGCCCTTGCGCAGAAATCCCTTAGGGAAGTGTTTTCAAACCTGAGCGTTTTATACAATCACCTGGTTGAGGAAGACTATGCTTTTGGGAACGCAATTGCAGCGGTGAAAAAGGCTTCCCCTCATTTAATCGTTGATGTATCCAATGATTCGGTTAAGCGGCTATCCGCACTACAGTGGGAGTATGTTTTAGAGAGCACCAGAACAAAGGCCGATCAAGACCCGGTATGGGAACGGCACCTTTTTATCATTGCAGCTATGAAGAGCCTTTATTTACGTGTCAGTGAATTGTCATGCCGGCCAAACTGGAATCCTAAAATGGGGGATTTTTACAGGGAGGAAAATGACTGGTGGTTTATCGTGTTTGGGAAAGGAAATAAAAAGAGAAAAGTGAGTGTACCAGTCGACTTTCTTGACTATTTACGACGTTATCGTCTAAGTCGTGGCTTGGACGGATTACCTGCGGTTGGCGAGTCTTCCCCCCTGCTCCACACGATGCGAAAATATAACCCAGGGCTAAGAGCGCGAACAATCGCGATGCTGGCCCAGGAGGCATTTGATTTGGCAAGTGATAATATGGCTCAAGATGGCTTTGAAGATGATGCGAAGGTCCTCTTGGCCACTTCAACTCATTGGCTTCGTCACACCGGTGCCTCAATGGATGTGGATAGTAGAGCGCTCAAGGATCTGTCAGCAGACTTGGGGCATGGTAAACTGAGTACGACAGATAAAGAATATGTCCACGCAGATGATAAAGAGCGTGCAGCTTCTGGAAGAATGCGGCGAGTATAGCAGGTTCAAATGACTGAGCCGTCACCAAGGCCTCTGTAAACTTTGATAATACAATCCCCTGTGAAACCGACTGTCGATTGAAGAAAAAATAAACGGACTACAGCATCAGCACCTGAGTCAGGTCAGGTTCAGTTCACGAACTTTTCCATCCAGATCTTTTTGCCATCTTCAAGCGTTTGTACTGGCGTACGGCCACAGCACTTCCTGCCTTGGTGGGTTCGTTCATTATTGTAATAATTGAGCCATTCGTCTAGATCCATCTGCAGATCCTCCAGCGAGCCATAAATCTTGCGTCGTAGTGACGGCTGATAAAACTCCTGCAGAATAGTCTTGTGAAATCGCTCACAGATACCATTCGTTTGTGGATGCCGGGCTTTCGTCTTCGTATGTTCAATCTCATTCACACTTAGATAAGGCATCTATACCTTCGAATTAAGTGAAAAACTACCGGATCTGGAGGAGCTGATGCGCTCAATCGAGGGATATTTACCGGTTTGGGAAAAGTAATACCCCCTGGAAAGTCACTAATGGCGAGGGCTCCAGAGGTTTATGTCCGTTTACGAGGGGAAATCCCTAGCAGGCTGCTGAAAAACTCGGATTTTGAATTAAAGCATCATCATCTTGAAGTTTTAGAATCAAAAAAACACTTGTTTTGTAGGCTCTGAATTTTCTGATTTTATAAGAGTTAAGGTAAAAATTTCGTTAAAGGGACTTTTTCAGCAGCCTGCTAGTACCCCATCATCAAACACAAATTGTCCCATCCGGTCACGTTCATCCCTGCTGAGCATACTCACCGCATCATACTCAATCCTGGAAAATCAATCGGAATCAATTTCCGCAGTCCAGACCTTGGTATCTTTGGCTAGAGTCGATTTTTCCGTATCCAACAGCGAAGCCCGCACATCTTTAACTATTAGGGAAACAAGCAATTCTTCGTTCTCGAAAAAATAGAAATGATCACCCTCAAAATCATGATGACAGGTGTTACCGCAACTAAATTCTTTCCATTTCCTTATGTCATGTTGCGAAATAAGGGGGTCGCAATCGGCACAAAAAGTAGAGATGGGAATGGACAATTTGACGTGTGAAGAACCCCCTCGCCAATTCTCCACAGCTTTGAGGTCGTTTCGAATTAATGGCAGAAAGGTGTCCCATAAATCGGGAAATCGATCCAGCGAATCGGGTACGCCACCGAGCCGATACAGTTCTCTTTTTAGCGCTTCATCTGCCAGCAAATGTCTTTTAAATTCAGGCCGAAATCCTGGGTTCGCTCGTCCGGAAACACCCAGCCAGATGGGCTGAGGCAAATGATGATCGCGCAATAATTGGGTGATCTCATAGGCGACCAAAGCACCCATGCTGTGCCCGAAAAAGATAAACGGCTCGTCTACATAGGGTGTGAGTTGGGACAATAAACGTTGTGCTAATAGAGGAATATCGTCAATAAGTTTGTGCTCAGCATTAATGCCTCTTCCCGGATACTCAACCAAACACACATCCCAGTTATCCGGAAAAAAAGGTACCCAGCTTTTATAGATAAAGTGTGAGCCTCCCGCGTGATGAAATATAAAAATCCTTAATGATGGACTTTTTATATCATCTCGTTGAAACAGTAAAGCATCCATATTTAACAACCGCACCCAATTCCATTCAATCCATTCATCCATGTCACAGGTGTCGACTCATCCATGTTACAGGTGTCGACCTCTCCGAATTGCCGGCCTATAATTAACCTGATATAAATTTTCCAAATTCAGGTATAGTTTCCTCACACTAAAGCAAAATAATGAAATTGCAGACAAGACCAGCGATAGCATTAAGGTCTTGTCTCCGCTCAGCACACTCATTAATGCGCTAACCAACATGGATGTCAGCATTAACAAAAATGCAATTAACGCTGATGCATGGGCGATATTATTCATTGCAAAGCCGATACACACTGTATTAATTGGCCCGACAAGGAACTCCACACCAAAATTGAACAAGCTCATACCAGCTTATCTTTTTAAGATGTAACGGAACACGCTGTGATGGGGGCAATGTTTCTGGCATCACACGTCACATACCCAACAACGCAACACCAACCAAAACAAACACCAGTATAAAAGTTGCCTTCCATTCATAGAATGCCAGTATATAGCCTCCCAAAAAAGGACCGAGCAAAGGAGACAGTGTTCTGCAAATAGATATATAAGCGAACATTTTCGCTTGAAAATCTCCCTGATAAGCTTCAGCGACCGACGCACAGCCTATGGTGGTAAAACTTGTCGCCCAACCCCCTGCAAAAACGGACAGAATAGAAACAAATTGATATCAGTCGTAAAAATGCTCCCCAGCGTTCCCGCAAGGAACACGGCACCACCACCCAACATGACAATGCGGAGCCCGAATTGCGGGCAGATAAATGTCGTTTGAAAACCCCTTCCTATATGGCAGGCGATAAGAAGGAACGCAAGTCATCGTAACGTTTTAGTGCTGTAACCTGATTTTGCTTCTACGCACTCTATGTATCTCGCTCCTATACAGCCATCTTAATCTTTCTTACCATTGAGCTGAGGTGGAAACTTTCACCGATTTCCACAAACTCAACATCCCCCAGAGAAAGAACGTAGCGTATCGAATCAAACCATTTAACCGGACTAATAACTTGCTCAGCCAAAATGGTGCCTACCTGCTGATCCTCATAGGGTAAAGCCGTGGAGTTGGCAATAACTGAAAACTGTAGAGGCGCATATTCCTGTGAACTGATCTCCTGTCGGTATGCCTCTGTCGTTGGGACCATCGCAGAAGAGTGAAACGCACCACTAACATCCAGTTCTTTTGTCATCATTGCTCCGGAATCATCCATAATCCTGGCAAACAAACTCACTTCATCCGCGCGTCCCGCAACGACTGTTTGCTCAACAGTGTTATAGTTAGCCACTTCCAATGAAGATAATCCGGAGCGTTTCATTAAAAAGCGGATTTTTTCCAGGTGCATTCCCACAACTGCAACCATTCCCCCGCCATTGGCTTTTGCCATAGCTTCTGCCCTTTTCTTAACCAACATCAGGCCTTGAATAAAATCAAAGACACCGGCAGCATGTAACGCATTGTATTCCCCCAGGCTATGTCCCATTGCAATATCAGGCTTGCCCTGCTCTTCCAGCACGTTGAAATAATTAAATGCATTTACGGTGTAGATGGCGGGTTGAGCGTATAAGGTGTCGCTAAGCTTCTCATGAGAGCCCAGTAAACAAAGGCTCTTGATGCAATACCCCAATACTTCACTGGCGCTTTCAGTAAGATCTTGATACTGCTCAAACAGCCCCTTACCCATACCTACCTTCTGAGTGCCTTGTCCGGCAAATAGATAGCAACGCATTCTTCTTTTCCTTCCCGTTTAATAGAATATATTTACTGTAAAATATTCAGTCCTGTTAGTTTCTCCGCGAGGTACTCAGCATTGCCTCCCATCATCATGGAGACATGATTACCCTTGGAAAAAACCACCATAAGATCCACACAAAGCCGCTCCCATCCCATGCCTGCTGGCCTGCTCGTCGCCGAGGTCTTGTTGTAGAGCACTTACCAAAACTGTTTTGCCGTCATAAGGATAAGCCTGATACTTTTCGACTTCCGTTAGACTTTTACGAAATAGCTGAAAAGGATTCGCGCCGCCGTCGTTACGTATCCACTCGCTAACTTGTGCCAGCTGGTCGATATAACCGTCCTTGACACTATTGGCTTCGTTGGCATTTCCGTTACCGGCCTGAATCACCTGGTTGAGAAAACTGTTTTCCGCAGAGGTATCTGTTACCTTTCCGGCTGGCACCGCACAGTCAATTAACAGCAGCGCCTCCACGCATCGTCCTAAAAAGGTCAGTTTCTGAGCACAGGCATAAGCGATAACACCGCCGCCAGACAAGCCTCCTAAAACAAGGTTCCCTGATGATTGATAGGTATTAATGAGAGCCACGTAGTGATCTGCAAGGGATTCCACGCTATTCAAAGGCGTATCATTGTCAAACAATCGCGTTTCGCAAGTGCCGACAATTGAAGCAGCAGACAAGCAATGTCCCACCAGAGGTTTTGTGGAGTTGATATAATATTTTCTATTCGATTGGAAGACCATGCCAATGGTTTCTGCTTCTACCGTATCACCGACTTTGGAACCTGAACCATGCGCATTAACATACTGCATATCCGACGCCCTCAGCCCGGCATCATATAAGGCAGTATTCATCGCTCTTACCTCATCCTAATGAGGGCAGAGGAAGCCCTCAGGCCACCGCCAGCGATGCAGTGCGTCGAAGCACTGTTCCTCCGTACCGTACTGCTTGAGGAACTCAGTCAGACTGATACCTTTCTGAAACTGTACTTTGTTGCGGGTCATGGCAGATCCCCTTACAGATCAACAAGATAACTGTATTTATATGTAGTCATGTGTGGCTTAGCAAGAGTAGTAATTAGGAAACAATATGAAGGTGGCTCGACAGTGGATATTTTTGATTTAGCGTTTCCAGCAAAATAATAGTGGATTCCACATCGACCGTCCTCGATTCTATGACCGTCACATCCAGCGTTTCTGTATTAATCACACCATGCAAATTCAGCCTCAGGCGACCCGAATTAGTCTGCAATTCGCGTTTCTGACCTTGCTTTATCCAACTATAAGCCACCATCGTATTATACTCCGGGTGTAGGGCTGCTCTTTCTTTTATTACCCGATCACCCCTGCGCATCAAAACCTGTTTAATAATGCCCGAACACTCGGCATAAACCCGTACCACACCTGAAGCTGTCTCCAGCCAACTGGTTACGCTTTCCTTACGAGCATAGTGGCTGCTGACAAGCCAGATAATAACGGCATCCACCCAGCGCAGTAGCAATGATAAAATGGCGGTGTGTGAAAGGCGAGGCAGGAGCAGAATCTCATCGTGAAAGCGATCTGCCTGTCTTTCCATGACTTGCTGATGGAACAATCCTAACACACACAATCCTTTCATGATTACAATGTGGCATGTTTATATAACTTTTTGACACTTATTTCAAGTAATGAAATTACACGTTATTAAAGTTACCCCGATGTATGTATATGCACCTAAATATCATGCTAGCCCGGATTTTGCACGGCCAGCTTCACACCGCAGCATTTTATGCTTTCGGCCTGAGCGGAGCTGGAACTGCTGGCTCTTGCTGGCAATTTATCCTCTTTGAACAGGTTTTGTTCGATCCAGGCTGAGCTGGACACAACTTCCCCTTACCCCGTTATTTGTCTGTGCCGGGAGCAGCACGTCAAGACTCTACGTCGGCACCAAACAGGTAGCCAGCTTGCAGAAGATTTCTCTGTCAGGAAGCAATGTCGGCAGCAGGAAGCGAAAGCTGCCGTTGCGGCTATTGCCGGAGTCGTGCTTGCTATAGCCGAGGTGCTCTTCAAGCTCAGCACTCAAGGCAGCCTCAACCGTCATCTTTACGAGCTTCTGGGTGAGGGTGTTGAGGTCAGCCTCGGACTTGATGCCCTTGGCCAGTTCGGTGGCATGCGCTTGCAGCTGCTGTTCGAAATCCTGATTATTCATGGTTTTGCTCATGGTATTCTCCGGTTCGGAGTACGGAGGCATGAGCAGTTACACAATTTAATTTACACTCTCCCCGACTCAGAGACGAGCTTCTAAACGGTGAAATATTCTATACGTTACAAGAGGCAGAAATTATTATTGAGGAGTGGAGGAAGCATTACAATACCAAGCGGCCACACAGTGCCTTGGGCTACCGCCCACCGGCCCCGGAAACCACCGCGGAGAAAGTGCCACGGCCCACTATGCACTAACATTTAAACTGGACCAACTCGGTGGGGCTAATCAATGGGTTTTAACCCCTCACAGTTGATCTTTCTCATTCGATTGAAATGTGGCCATATTAAAAAATGCTGGTAATCAAGAAATATTTTCTAGTAGCCCCTAACACTGGATTCGAAAACATTTGTTGCTCTCGGGTGGATCTTTCCTTTTTCCTCGCAGCTGTAGCTTCTGCAGACTCTCGATAGTATTTTTCGGCTTTTGATGGTGTTTCGCCAGGGAATCCTGTTTAGCTTGGACTGGCGGGAGTATTTGAATCCAAACTTTCAGTTTCCCCAGGAAATCTATCTCAAAGTGTAAACCCCGGGTTTGATCAAAATAATACGGTTATTCTGCTCGCATCGCATAGTACCCAAACTTTTTACACCGCAAGATTCATAAAATTTTAACTTCGGTGTCATTTTTCTCCCAGAGAATAGCGCCGCATTCACTTTCATCACAAAACTCAGCGGAAAGCGATAGACCATAACCGCATCCATAGTCGTTTTCTCAGGCCGCTTCACAATGAGGAGAATTATATGAAATCGTGCTCTTTTCCTTGCAGGCTCTTGTCTGCCGCAGTGATCTCGGTGATGGCTGTTGCACCTGTGACCTTTGCCCAGGAAACCAGCACGGCGATCCGCGGTAGCGTGACCGGTGGCGATGGCCAACCTGTGGATAATGCCAGGATCACCGTCATCCATACCCCCTCCAATAGCCGCCGTGAAATCCTTTCCAGTGAATCCGGCCGCTTCAGCCTCAACGGCCTGCGTGTGGGTGGCCCCTACAGTATCCGTGTGGAATCCGATGAGGACGAACAGGTCCTGAATGACATCTACCTGACTTTGGGGGCCCCTCTCACTCTGCCTATCGATCTGGGCAATGCAGACCTTCAGCCGAACGACATTGAGGAGGTGGTCGTATTCGCCGATGCCGAGGTCTACACCAACCGCGGTTCCAGCAGTGTATTCGGCGAAGATCAGATCGCCAATTCGGCCACGTTCAACCGTGACCTCAAGGATGTGATCCGTTCCAACCCACTGGCGGTTGTCAGCCCGGATGGGGTGGAACTGAGCATCGCCGGTACCAATCCCAAGTACAACTCAATCACCATCGACAGTGTGGGCATTAACGATACCTTCGGTCTTCAATCCAATGGCTACCCGACCAACCGCCCACCCATTTCCCTGGACGCGGTGGGGCAGATTTCCATTTCTTATACGCCCTTTGATGCCCGCAAAGGAAAATTCAGCGGTGGCAACATCAATGCCGTAACCAAATCCGGCACCAATGAGTTCATTGGCAGCGCCTTTTTCGAGTCCGTCCCCTGGGCGGGAACCGCTCGAGACGACAGGTTGACTGATGACGGCTCAGTAACCGAGTACGATATCGATAGCGAGGAGGAAACCTATGGCGCTACTTTCAGTGGCGCATTGATTCAGGACAGGTTGTTCTTCTTCACTGCCTATGAAAAATGGGAAGAGGATGTCGTATTCAATTACAATCTGGACACATTGGAAGGCCACGATGTCGATCCGGATGAGTTGTCGCGTGTGCTGAGCATTATGCGGGATGTCTATGATGTGAATGATTCAGCGGGCTCGGCGCCGAGCCCGGACAGCGATAAAAAGCTGCTGGTAAAACTGGACTGGAATATCAGTGACAATCACCGGGCTGACTTCACCTATAGCAGTCAGGAAAGTCGCGCTGCTCGCAATTATACCGACAGCGATAATACGCTCAACCTGTCGTCCAACCTTTGGAGCCAGGCACAGGACAATACCTTCTACACTGCACACCTCTTCTCCGACTGGAGCGACGGCTTCAGCACAGAAGTCAACTTGTCCTATAAAGAGTTTGAACAGGCTTCCCTGACCAACTCCAACTGGGGCGAAGTCAATATCAGAACTGTCAATGGCACCATCGTTGCCGGCCAGGATGAGAACCGTCATGCCAACGAACTGGCTAATGAAGTGCGGAATTTCGGTATGCACGGCATCTACATGGCCGGTGACATCCAGTATCGTTTTGGTGCGGAAATTGAAGATACCTGGAACTATAACCTCTACGGCCGCGACGCCGCCGGTACCTGGAGCTTCGATAGCATCGACGAATTCGAAAACCGTCAAGTGGCCAGTCTGGAGTATGGCAATGCCTATACCAACAATATCCAGGACATCGCCTACGACGTAAATGGCATCACTTACACCTTATACGGCGACGCTACTCTGGAGCCCTTTGCCGGCTTTGAACTGGTTGCCGGTCTGCGCTACGAAACCCTCAGTATTGACAGTGCGCCCAATCGCAACAGAAATTTCGAAGAAACCTACGGCTACACCAATACGGAAAACCTGGATGGCCGTGATATCTGGTTGCCGCGCGTCGGCTTCACCTGGATACTGCGTGACGATCTGACCCTGCGTGGTGGCGTCGGCCGTTACAGTGGCGGCATACCGCTGGTGTGGGTCGCCAATGCCTATACCAACGACGGCATTACCAAGGACTCCGTCTACCTCACCAACCTGAACCCGAACGTCGCGGACTTTACCAGAGTACCACAAGTAGCCATGGACGCCTTGGCGCCAGGCACCGGCAGTACCAACAGCATAGATCCGGATTTCGAGCTGCCTTCGGACTGGCGCTACCAGCTGGCCGCCGACTACGCCTTTGATATTCCCGGCCTGGGCGAGAACTTTAACTGGACCAGCGAGTTGACCTATGTGGAGCGGGAAAATGCTGTTTACTGGCGCGACCTGTCACGGGTGGACAATGGCAAGCGCGTCGGAGATCGTATCATCTGGGACAATATTTACGCCGGTACCGAGTTCGAGGGCAATTACGACCTGGAGTTGACCAATGTGGACAGCGGGGGTCGCAGCATTACCTGGTCCACGGCCTTGAACAAGGCGTTTGATAACGGCCTCACTTTCAATTTGTCCTATACCCACCAGGACATTACCGAGGTTAATCCGGGCACCAGCTCTACTGCGGAGTCTAACTATCAATTTGAAGTGGTGGAGAGTCGCGGCCTGCCGCTGGAAGGTACCGCCTATTACGAGATTGAACACCGTTTTGTGCTGAACCTGGGTTATCGGCAGGAGTTTGTGCCAGGTTATGCCACTAACGTCAATCTTTTCCTGGAGCGCCGTTCCGGGCGTCCCTTCTCCTGGACACTGGGTGCCTTCAGGGACGATGATCTCGGTGACCAGCCGAGCTTTGATGATTCGGACATCTACCTCCCCTATATTCCCTCCGGTGCCGACGATGCCACAATGGACTTCGAAAGCGGCCTGAGTTATGCGGAAATTGTAGCGATTGCCCAGCAGGCGGGTGTGGCCGGCTCCGCCGGAGGCTTTGTTGACAAGTACTCCGACACCATGCCTTGGGTAACCACCATGGATCTGGCCATTACTCAGGAAATACCCGGCTTCCTACCGGGACATCGCGGTATGATTTACCTGACCATAGACAACTTCGCCAATCTGCTGAACGACGACTGGGGCAAGGTGTACGATCTGGAATTCCCGCAGCAGATCCTGTTTGACTACGACGTGAACGAAAACGGCCAGTACATCTACTATGAGCCCTTCGGTGGTCTGAATCCCAACAATTTCGAACGCTTTCAGGTTGAGCAATCCACCTGGCGTGTGAAACTGGGGCTGAAATACACCTTCTGATTGCCGTATCGTATCGGAAGCCTTCAGAGCCGGTGCTCAACGCCGGCTTGTTATTTACTGACGCGGGATAACCGCTTTGCAGAAGGCGCAATCAGTGAAGTATACGGGAGCAGCTATGACCACGCAGAAACAATATCGGCAGGGTATGCGCTTTTGTACAACACTCTTGGCAACAATGTTGCTGTGGTTTGGTCTTGCGTACAAGGTACACTCAGCGCAAGACAATTCAACCATCTGCCTGACCCTGTTGCACACCAACGACAACCACGGCCGCTTCTGGCACAACCAGCACGGCGAGTATGGTATGGCCGCGCGCAAAACGCTGGTTGAACAAATCCGCGCGGAGGTCGCGGCCGAGGGCTGCTATACCTTACTGCTCTCGGGCGGCGATGTGAATACCGGCGTACCGGAATCCGATATGCAGGATGCCGAACCAGATTTTAAAGGCATGAGCCGTATGGGCTACGACGCCATGGCGGTCGGCAATCATGAGTTTGACAACCCGCTTGAGGTCATCAGGAAACAGCAGCGCTGGTCGAGCTTCGACTTCCTCTCGGCGAACATCTATGACAGCGCTGGTGAGCGGCTGTTCAAGCCCTACAAGATTTTCGACAAAGGGGGGATACGTGTCGCCGTTGTTGGCCTGATCACCCAGTCCACCGATAAAATTGGCAACCCACAGTACGTGAAAGCGTTCAGTTTTGTCCTGCCGGAAAAGGAGATGGGGCGGCTGATGCCAAAGCTGCAAGAAGAGGCCGACCTGGTCATTGCGCTGACCCATGTGGGTCACGACATACATTCAGTTGGTACCGACGTCGCTCTCGCTAGGGCGGTGGATGGTATCGATATCATTGTGGGCGGCCATTCCCAGCAACCGGTGTGCACCGATAGCCGGGGCGAACTGGTAGCAAATTACCAGCCGGGCGCCCCCTGCAAGCCCGACTTTGAAAATAATACCTGGATAATGCAGGCGCATGAATGGGGCAAATACGTCGGTCGGGCGGACTTTATTATCGGCAAGGACGCCGTTCAATTGGTTGACTACCGCCTGATACCGGTTAACCTGAAAACACCTCAAAGCAATAAACAGGCGTTCGTGCAATCCAGAATCAAGCCCGACGAGGATCTGCAGGCCTTTCTGCAGAAATTTCAGAATAAAGGCGGTGCTGCCCTGCGCAAGGTCATTACTCGCGCCGAGCGGACCTTTGATCGCCGTGACAAACGCGCATTCCCCAACGTCAGCCCACTGGGCAGCCTGATTACCCGAGCATTCAGGGAGTTTACCCGTGCCGATATTGCCATCACCAACAGTGGCGGCATTCGCGATAACCTGTATAAAGGTGACGTCACCGTCAAATCGCTGATGCAGGTGATGCCCTTTGCCAATACCGTGGGCTATGTGGAACTCGATGGCAGGGAGCTGCGCCAGTACCTGGAGGCTATTGCGCTGTTGCCCCGCAATGAGCGAGGAATTCAGTTTAGCGGCATATCCTTGACCGGCGATGGTAATCTCTCTATCGGCGATGACAAGCGGCCCCTCGACCCCGACCGGGTCTACCGGCTGGCCACCAACAGTTTTCTGGCGGCGGGCGGTGACGGCTATCCGCCCCTGTTGGGCATGCCCACTTACGTAGATAGTGGCGTTGTGGATTTCACCACAGTGCGGCAACTGCTGGCAGGGCGCGAAAGCATATCCCCTGAGGAATTTTGACCGGTACAGCGCGCCTGCATACATCTTCTCTAGTCGGTGATTTTCATGCCACTTATAAAACTGATACCACCCTGGCCATGTGCACGGTAGAGCTGGAGAACCGAAGCGCCTACACCGGTTTGCCTGAGAATCGCTAGTATCTGGTTGCCGGTATAACAGCTTTTTACTGCAGAATGTCCTGAGTCCAGAATACGAGACAACATACTTTCACTTTTGTTCGCTTCCGGAAAAATCACCAAGAAGCCCGCATCACAGATAGTGTCTCTATGGTAGGTATGGCAATATCGCCATTGATTCCCGATTAGCGTTAGTTTTATAAGCAGTGAGGGTGGGTGAATAACTCAGGTCTTTAGAGCAGTAGGACCCAGGATATACGAATGAGTGGCGTTGATTAATCAGCGCTCGATTTGCGTTGGCACCACCGAAGTCGCCGTGAAGCGGTGACTTCGGTGGTGGTGTCCCCTTTAGAGACTGCCGCCACAGTTTCACCTCTGAGTGCTTTTGTTAAAGCTTGGTCCAGGCATCTTGCCAGTGCATACTGCTGCCTGGTGCATACACGGCGTTTGAACACCAGCCAGTATAAGGCCATGGCTTGCACTGATACAAAGCACTGTCGCTGCCGGTCACGATTTCGCCCGCATTGTAGCTGGTATTTCTGTCGTACAGTGGATACTCACCCGGAGGACTGGTATCGCCGCCAGCTTTAACAACAAAATTGGTATTGTAGTTTATCGTTTTGCCAGTTGCAGTTGTACCTGTCACCTCTAGTGTATAGAGACCGGCCTCTGCATTATTGATGATCAGTGGTAGGTTCGCGGTGCTGGCAACCGATAGGTTGTGATTGCTGACCGCAGTGCCACCCTGATCAGTAATTCTGACCTCCAGATCCATCGCTTGGTTGACAGCAACGTGCACAGACAGGTTTACCCTGCCATTGTCCACAGTGTACTCAGCAGCAACAGCTGAAACGCTTATCTCTGCATCAGACGCTGGTTCATTACCGTTGCCGCAAGAGCTGTCGGTCACCTCACGCCACACCCCCCATTCTCCGGTGGTTCCAGGCTCCTCACCCCTGGTCCACCAGCCACCCACTGAATACCGCTGTGAGAGACGGCATCACCTTGTACATAAGTGACATTGGATTTCCAAGGGCTGGCACAGCTAGAGCCGTCGGACACAGTCACTTTCCGCTCAGCAGTTACGGTTTGGCCCGCACTGTCGGTAACAGAATAGGTGAGTGTGTATACACCAGCAATGGCTGAATTTACAAAACCAGACACCTGTACGGCAGCTGTCAAGTCACCGTCTTCAGCATCACTGGCAGTAATATCGCTCATTGCATCAAACGGAGTATTTAACAGGATAATCGTGCTGGCAACACCGAAAAGCTCCGGCTTTAGACTATACACTTCGACGGAGCGAACAACAGAAGTCGTATTATTGTCACTATCTGTTGCATGATAAGTGAGTGCATAGGTACCAATGGTATGGGTATCTACATAGCCATCAACCCGAATAGTACCAGTGAGATCACCATCTTCAGAATCCCTGGCACTCACGCCCGCCAGGGTATCAAATAAACGTCCCTGCAGAGTACGGGCATTCTGAACCCCTTTAAAAATAGGCTTGCCTTCCACTGGTGGTGGCGGGGCCGGTGAGTGACTGTGGATAAAGGGGCCGTAGTCTTTGATAAACTGTTCGTTATAGAGATTACCCGATGCATCGGTGCCCATATCCCAATTGATAGACCAGGTCATGACACCACGGAGGCCCTGACCCTGTGAATTAAGGCGCCCAAAAGCGTTGTACAGTTTTTGGGGATCTTGAACAAAACCGGTAGCTGCCGCATCATTATTGGAAGGAATACCGAACACCAGCTTGTCGTGTGGAATTTTGTGGAAGCCGCGAGTGCCGTTTACCAGAGCGTCTGAAATGTAATAAATGAATTCCTCTTTCAACGCATCGTTATTCTGGGCAATCCAGCCAACACCTTCAACCCAGATACCATCTCCACCCTGATTGTAAAACTGGGGGTTAATCCAGTCGTAGTAGCCTTCTAGGTGTTCAATATAGGGCACATACCTGCCACCGGTGGTCAAATAAGGAAATTCAGGTGCCATAGTGATCAGAAAGTTCTTACCCTGCGCCCTGTAGTGGTCTTTAACAATACGTAATGCAGCTGGAATCACGGTCTGATTATCCGCAGCGGTGATGGCTGCTTGTTCCAGGTCGATATCCAGGCCATCAAAACCGTAGCGATCAGTCAGGCGGATGATTTCATCTGCGAAAGGCTGTTCGTCACCTGCCCTTAATTCAATATGAGCATCCGCTCCGCCCAGAGCGATCAGAACCGAACGCCCTTCGCCGTTAAGCTTGCTAATCTGATCAATAAACTGCTGTTCTGAAAGGCCAATGCTCAGGTCCAGCTGAAAGGTGGGAATACGCCCGGCAGAGGTATTGAAAACTTTCATGAAAGCAACATTCACCACATTGTACATCGGATCGATTTCATCTAAGGTGACACAAGGTGCATTTCCTCCCTGGTATCCTCCACCATCACACCAGTTGTGCCAGTATCCGACCACAACCCTGCTGGCTGGGTTGACCATGGCAGCACTGTTGACCTGTGCCGTAGCGCCTATCGCAATAATTGCTGCAGAAAAAGCAATTTGTAAAAATTTTTGTTTGAACATAGATTGGAACCCTGATGGTTAATAACGTCCAAAAGGAAAGATGACACCAGCAAGAAACTGATAGTATCTCACCCTCTTTTGCCTGCCTATCAAGCGTGGCGTGATTAGTGAAGCTTCAATACGCGGGGACCTGCCTTCTCTGTGCCATTTATCAGCTCCCATTGCCCGCAGTGGAGTGACCTGTTTCAACTCTGTTGGCCATGCCCTCGAAGACCTCGTTACGGCAAGCCTTGTCTACACTGAACTCAAGCGGTTGTACAGTGCGGAACCCGCGCTGAGCGAAACGCGATAGGGAAGCTGGGCAAACCAGGTCATGGCCGCTTCCTGGCATCCTGGTTGGTTACTGATTTGTACACAAAAATTATCCCGTTTATTCCCCTGGATTTGCATCAAAACCATCAAATGTGTCCATCAATGACTGATTGATGCGACATTTTGTAATCAGGTGGTCCGAGCAAAGGGTAATATGACAATAGAAGTATCGAGTGCACTAATCAAAATTGCAAGCGGGTTGGATTTCAATATTCGGTAGATCCGGTGAATCTGCTGATGAAGCCGGCCTCCGCACTTGCGGGGCTTTATTAACTCAATCAGCCAGTTGGCGATCTCTGTATTCGCATTACCCGCCTTGCGTGTACCGGTCTGGAACCACAGTTCCTGTAGAGATAAGAACAGAAAAGCCGGCTAAACTGGGTCTGCAAGGTGAAATAGATGTGTTTGGATATTGTGATCTCCTGTGGCCAGATCACAATACTGTCGGTGTATGACGAGCCGACTGATTGCGGTTCAGGCGTTAATAACCACCTGTTACGCAGGGCCTTGCCGGTACCCCGAATAACGATATCTATGGGTAGAACCCCTCAATGATGCTCTTCAACTGAAATATCAACCGATGCCATGCAATACGAAAAAAGCCATGGAGCAAAGTGAGAAAAGCTTGACCATACTCTGGTGGAAACTCTATGTCACCTTAGGATATAACCAAATTTTCCCGTTTATTTTGGCAAGGGTAGTGATTTACATGACAGAAAATAGATTGTCTAGCCGTTTCGGCGCTAGTAACCCCGCCGATCAATAAAAACCCCAAAAGGAACCAAGCTTGAGAGCTCACGATTACAGGAGTTTCCTTCATGAAAGCATCAGATCTCTTTGTTCACGCCCTGGAAGCAGAAAGGGTTGAATATATTTTTGGCATTCCCGGGGAAGAAAATCTGGACATACTGGAGTCTCTGCGCGGCTCAAAAATCCAGCTTATCCTGACCCGCCATGAACAGGCGGCCGGCTTTATGGCAGCCACCTATGGCCGTCTCACCGGGAAATCCGGTGTCTGTATTGCCACTCTTGGACCAGGTGCTACCAACCTGGTAACAGCCGCAGCTTATGCCCAGCTCGGTGGTATGCCTATGGTGATGATAACCGGACAAAAGCCCGTAAAGAGCTCCAAGCAAGGCCAGTTCCAAATCATCAATATTGTCGATATGATGCGTCCTCTCACCAAGTTCACCAAAGCCATTGTCGGCGGTGACTATATCCCTTCCTACGTGCGCGAGGCCTTCCGCCGTTCCGAGGAAGAGCGCCCGGGGGCCACGCATCTCGAGTTCCCGGAGGATATTGCCCGCGAGCACTCCACCATGCCGGTATTGGAGACCAGTTACACCCGCAGGCCTATTGCTGAGGAGAAAGCAATTCACAAAGCTGCAGAAGCTATTACTGCATCGCGCAAGCCACTGTTGCTGGTCGGTGCCGGCGCCAACCGCAAACTCACTGCAAAGATGTTGCGAAAATTTGTTGACAAGCTCGGAATTCCCACAGTCACCACACAAATGGGAAAAGGCGTAATCGATGAATCGGGACCGCACTTTATCGGAAATACAGCCCTGTCAGATGGCGATTTTGTACATCGGGCCATTGAGCAGGCCGATCTTATTATCAATGTTGGGCACGATGTAGTGGAGAAGCCCCCATTTTTTATGCGCCCAGGCGGCCCCGAAGTGGTCCACATCAATTTTAGTTCCGCTCAGGTGGACCCTGTTTACTTCCCGCAAATAGAGGTAGTTGGAGATATTTCCAATAGTTTGTGGCAACTCAATGAGCATCTGGAGCCCCAGGAACACTGGAGTTTTACCGATGCCCACCGCATCCGCGCAGCTTTACAAAAACATATTCAGGAGGGATCCAGCAACGATACATTCCCAATTCGGCCCCAGCGCCTGGTAAAAGATGTACGGGAAGCCATGCCGGAGAAGGGCATCATTGCACTCGACAACGGCATGTTCAAAATATGGTTCGCTCGGAATTACCCCGCCCACGCCCCGAATACCGTACTGTTGGACAATGCCCTCGCCACAATGGGTGCCGGGTTACCATCCGCAATGGCCGCTAAATTGGTGTGCCCAGATCGCAGGGTGGTGGCAATTTGTGGCGATGGTGGCTTTATGATGAACTCTCAGGAAATCGAAACTGCCGTGCGTCTGGGTCTGGATCTAATTGTATTGATACTGCGCGATGACGCCTATGGTATGATTAAATGGAAGCAGGCCATGATGGAATTTCATGATTTCGGCCTGGATTTTGGTAATCCCGATTTTGTTGCCTATGCAAAATCTTACGGTGCTTACGGCCATCGGGTAGAAGCCACTGATGAACTGATACCCCTAATCGAAAGCTGCTGTAAAGAGGGTGGAGTGCACTTGATTGATGTCCCTGTGGATTACAGTCACAACGATCGTATCCTGAATCACGAATTGCGGGAGCTTTCCAGTAAGTTATAGCCCAAAAAATCTCTCAAACGCCAGGGGAAATCACCTCTGGCTTTTGCAGGGTGTTCAAAGCCATTTGGAGCTTGGTGGAAACTGCAGCTTAACTTGAATCCTGCAAGCCGCAATAAGTAAAAATGGTATTCTCATCCAGCCAATCAAACTGTATGGGAATAACAGCACCTGGCCTCAGCGTTGGACAAAGATCCTGCTGTATCTCTAATAAAATAATCCTCCGATTGTTATCGAAATCGACCAAGGAGACCGCATCAAAATCGAAATACCGTTTCACAAGGGGAAACGCAGCTTTGAAGAAGCTTTCTTTTGCTGAAAAAAGAATCGAAAGGACAGAGCTCGGAGCCGCCATAAGACCATGCGCTTTCAGGTAGCAGATTTCCGATTGAAAAATTGCGGTATCCTGCAGTGCAAGTTGCGATTTTTCAGAGAGTACACTCTCAATATCGATTCCAATACCTGCGAACTTTGTCGCTTCCAGAACAGCTGCGCCAGCGAATCGCTCATTATGGCTGATACTGCCGACTGTACCCTCTGGCCAGATTGGCTCCCGCCATTTTCCCGTTCCCACCTGGAAATGCTCTATGCCCAATGCAGATAATGCAGATCGGGCAGCCATCCGCCCGAAAAAATACTCCATCTGTCGTTTTGGAACACTCCTGGCAATTTGCACAGGCAGGTCTATATTGAATTTGTGGAAAAAATTTTCCGAAAAATTTTTTTTGGATATTTTGAGCAAATAAAGTTGAAAGCCTGCAGTGTTTTGCCCAGCAAAACACAATTGCAATAAGCTTTTTTCAAAAATAATCTCCGATGATGTCAACAAGATGTCTATATCTCTGGTTACATGTCGAAATACAATTTTAAGACACTGGAAACCGTATTGCTTACTGAAATTGCAAGGACCCGAAGCAAGCTCTCTGTATCAGAGAACCCAACGCACCTAGAAGCAAGCGCCGGGCACCCGCACCCAGCCTTCCATCAGGATTCTGGCACTGCGGCTCATAACAGCTTTGGTTGCGGTCCATTGGCCATTCACTGCTTGCGCTTCCGCTCCGACACGCAGAGTGCCGGAAGGATGGCCGAAGCAGACAGAATTGCGTTCTCCGCCGCCGGCAGCGAGATTCACCAGAGTGCCGGGTATGGCGGCGGCTGTACCGATAGCCACAGCCGCGGTCCCCATCATGGCATGGTGTAGCTTGCCCATCGACAAGGCGCGCACGAGCAGGTCGATATCCGCTGCAGCCACTATTTTGCCGCTGGCAGCGGTATAATCCAGTGGCTTGGCAACAAAAGCGATTTTCGGGATGTGCTGGCGGGCTGCAGCTTCCCCGGCAAAGGCAATCAATCCCATTTTCACTGCACCGTGGGCACGGATTGTCTCGAATATGGCCAGCGCTTTGCTATCGCCATTAATCGCATCCTGCAGCTCAGTGCCGGTATAACCAAGTTCTTCAGCATTGACGAAGATCGTGGGGATACCGGCATTGATCATGGTGGCCTTAAGCACACCGATACCCGGGACTTCCAAATCATCAACCAGGTTACCAGTGGGAAACAGGCTGCCTTCACCGCCCGCGGGGTCCATAAACTCAATTTCCACTTCAGCCGCCGGAAAGGTGACTCCGTCCAGCGCAAACTCTCCGGTTTCCTGTACTTCGCCATTAGTGATCGGCACATGGGCAACAATTGTCTTGCCGATATTGGCCTGCCAGATTCGCACGGAGCAGATGCCATTTTCCGGAATCCGGGAGGGCTCAACAAAACCGCTATTGATAGCAAAGGCGCCCACTGCGGCAGTGAGATTGCCGCAGTTACCACTCCAATCAACAACAGGCTTGTCGATGGAAACCTGGCCAAACAGATAGTGCACATCGTGATCGGGCTTATCGCTGGGAGACAGGATCACTACCTTGCTGGTGCTGGAGGTGGCCCCACCCATACCGTCAGTCTGTTTGCCGTAGGGATCCGGACTGCCAATCACGCGTTGCAATAATTTATCACGGGCTTCTCCTGGCGCTTGCGCAACTTCTGGCAGATCCTGCAGGCGAAAGAAAACACCTTTACTGGTTCCCCCGCGCATATAGGTCGCAGGGATTTTTACTTGGGGCGCACATTTCATACCTCAGGCCGTCGCCTCCGTTTCCAGGAAATCTTTGGCAAAGCGCTGCAGGACACCGCCCGCTGCATAAATGGAGACCTCTTCGGCAGTATCCAAACGGCAAGTGACCGGTGCCTTAATCGTCTCACCGCTGGTGCGGTGGATCAGCAGGGTCAGTGTCGCATAAGGCGTGCGCTCACCTATCACATCGAAGATTTCGGTGCCGTCAATGCCTAGGGATTCTCGGGTAGTGCCGGGTTTAAACTCCAGTGGCAGAACGCCCATACCAATCAGGTTGGTGCGGTGAATACGCTCAAATCCCTCGGCTACAATCGCTTCCACCCCAGCCAGGCGCACACCTTTTGCAGCCCAGTCGCGAGAGGAGCCCTGCCCGTAGTCTGCACCGGCTACAATAATCAGCGGCTGCTTGCGATCCATATAGGTTTCGATGGCCTCCCACATGCGGGTGACCTGCCCCTCCGGCTCGATACGGGCCAGAGAGCCCTGTCGAACCCCACCGCTGTCATCGCGCACCATTTCATTGAGCAATTTCGGATTGGCAAAAGTTGCACGCTGGGCGGTGAGATGGTCTCCACGGTGGGTGGCATAGGAGTTGAAATCCTCCTCCGGCAGGCCCATGTTCGCCAGGTATTCACCGGCAGCGCTGCCGGCCAGAATCGCATTGGAGGGCGATAGGTGGTCGGTGGTGATATTGTCACCCAACACCGCCAGCGGGCGCATACCCTTCAGGGCGCGTTCACCAGCAAGCGCACCTTCCCAGTATGGCGGGCGGCGGATATAGGTGCTCATCGGGCGCCAATCGTAAAGCGCATGGCCCTGTATATTCGCTGTATCACGATCTTCGAACATGGGAATGTATACATCGCGGAACTGCTGCGGCTTCACGCTCTGACGCACAACTGCATCAATCTCTTCTTCGCTTGGCCAGATATCTTTCAAGGTGATCGGGTTGCCTTCGGCATCCTGTCCCAGCGTATCCTTTTCAATATCGAAACGGATAGTACCGGCAATGGCATAGGCCACGACCAATGGCGGTGAAGCCAGGAACGCCTGCTTGGCGTAGGGGTGGATACGGCCATCGAAGTTGCGGTTGCCCGAGAGTACGGCAGTGGTGTACAGATCGCGGTCGATCACTTCCTGTTGGATTTTCGGGTCCAGCGCACCGCTCATACCGTTACAGGTGGTGCAGGCGAAGGCCACTACGCCGAAGCCCATCTGCTCCAGGTCCGGCAAAAGGTTGGCCTCTTCCAGGTACATTTTTACAGTTTTGGAACCGGGCGCCAGGGAAGATTTCACCCAGGGCTTGCGGGTCAGACCAAGTTTATTCGCATTGCGGGCGATCAGACCTGCGGCAATCATATTGCGCGGGTTACTGGTGTTGGTGCAGCTGGTAATAGCCGCGATAATCACAGCACCATCGGGCATCTGGCCAGCTTTCTTTTCCCACGCCTTGGCGATACCGCGATTGGCCAGTTCAGTGGCCGGCAACAGCGCGTGGGGGTTGGAGGGGCCAGCCAGGTTTCGGCCTACCGTGGTGAGATCAAACTTCAGCACGCGCTCGTGTTCGGCGTCCTCCAGGGCATCGGACCAGAGCCCGGTTGCCTTGGCAAACTGCTCCACCAGGGCCACTTGCTCGTCATCGCGGCCGGTGAGTTTGAGATAATCGATGGTCTGCGTATCGATAGAAAACATGGCCGCAGTAGCGCCGTATTCCGGTGTCATATTGGAAATAGTGGCGCGGTCTCCCAGGGTAAGGTTGGAAGCCCCATCGCCATAAAATTCCAGGTAGGCACCCACCACGCGCTCGCGGCGCAAAAATCCAGTCAGGGCCAATACCAGGTCGGTACCGGTAATACCGGGCTGCAACTTTCCGGTCAGCTCTACGCCGACGATATGTGGCAGGCGCATATAAGAGGCGCGACCGAGCATCACACTCTCCGCTTCCAGGCCACCGACACCGACAGAAATTACACCCAGGGCATCTACCATGGGCGTGTGGCTATCGGTACCGACACAGGTATCCGGGAAGGCCACACCTTCACGCACCTGCACGACTGGAGACATTTTCTCCAGGTTGATCTGGTGCATGATGCCGTTACCCGGGGGAATCACATCCACGTTTTCAAACGCGGATTTGGTCCAGTTGATAAAGTGAAAACGGTCTTCGTTGCGGCGCTCCTCTATTGCGCGGTTTTTTTCAAAAGCATCCTTTTCAAAACCGGGGTGCTCCACCGCGAGGGAATGGTCCACGATCAACTGTGTGGGAACGACTGGGTTTACCTTGGCAGGGTCACCGCCCTTATCGGCAATGGCATCGCGCAGACCGGCCAGGTCCACCAGTGCGGTCTGACCGAGGATATCGTGACATACCACTCGGGCTGGGAACCACGGGAAATCCAGTTCGCGTTTGCGCTCGATAATCTGCTTGAGTGCATCGATGAGTCTTTCCGGCTCACAGCGGCGCACCAGGTTTTCCGCCAGAATACGTGAGGTATAGGGCAGTTTGGCGTAGGCACCGGGCTCGATTGCGTCCACAGCGGCGCGGGTATCGAAATAATCAAAGCCTGTACCGGGCAGTGATTTGCGGTAATCAGTATTCATAGCTAGGTAAATCAGTCGAATTGTTTTTCAATCTGGTCTCTTAAGAGAAAGCCCCCGGTTGCCGAATCCCGGCAACCGGGGGCCAGGGCGCCGGGTGTACCTCAGATCCATCTGGTATTGGACTAACTGCGCTCGGCAATAGGCGTTACCTGGCGCGGTTCAACACCCACATACTCTGCACTCGGGCGAATAATACGGTTGTCTGCGCGCTGTTCAAACACGTGGGCGGCCCAGCCAGTCACGCGGGACATGACAAAGATCGGCGTGAACAGCTTGGTGGGAATCCCCATAAAGTGATAGGCGGAGGCATGGAAGAAGTCTGCATTACAGAACAGTTTTTTCTCGCGCCACATCACTTCTTCACAGCGTACAGATACCGGGTACAGCACGGTATCGCCCACATCTTCAGCCAGCTTTTCAGACCAGGCCTTGATAATGGCGTTGCGCGGATCGGACTCGCGGTAAATCGCATGGCCAAAGCCCATGATTTTTTCTTTGCGCTCCAGCAGGCCCATCAGCGCTCTCTCTGCTTCACCCGGGTTGGAGAAACGCTCGATCAGTTCCATTGCCGCTTCATTGGCGCCGCCGTGCAAAGGGCCACGCAGGGTGCCGATAGCGCCAGTAATACAGCTGAACAGGTCCGACAGCGTGGAGGCACAAACTCGTGCGGTAAAGGTGGAGGCGTTGAATTCATGTTCTGCATATAGGATCAGGGAAACGTTCATGACCTGCTCGTGCAGGGCGTTGGGCTTCTCGCCACGCAGCATATGCAGGAAATGACCGCCGATGCTGTCATCATCGGTTTCGGTTTCGATACGCACATCGTCGTGGGTGAAACGGTACCAGTAGCAGATAATGGACGGGAAAGCAGCCAGCAGGCGATTGGCCTTTTGCAGCTGCTGCGCGAAGGACGCCTCACCCTCCAGATTACCCAGCATGGAACAGCCGGTACGCATTACATCCATCGGGTGGGCGTCAGCGGGAATACGCTCCAACACTTCTCTCAAAGCCAGTGGCAGGCCGCGCATCGTTTTCAGTAAGGCCTTATATTCCACAAGCTCTCCCTCGGTGGGCAGTTCCCCATAGAAAATCAGGTAGGCGACTTCTTCGAATTCACAGTGTTCTGCCAAGTCCTTGATATCGTAACCGCGGTAAGTCAGGCCGGAGCCGGATTTACCCACGGTAGACAGTGCAGTTTTCCCCGCTACCTGGCCGCGCAGGCCAGCTCCACTCAATGTTTTTTCTACCATGGTCTTTTCTCCCCTGTTTTTTACTACGCAGTTTCTGTATTTGTTGAGTGAATACCGGACGGCATTCAACTGATCCGCTGGTCCGTTACTTGTTAAACAACGTGTCGAGTTTCTGCTCAAACATGTGATAGTTGAGGTAATCGTACAGCTCTTCACGGGTCTGCATGGTCTTCACCACCGCTTTCTGGTCGCCATCTTGCAAGATGCGGCTGTACACATTTTCCGCCGCACGGTTCATGGCCCGGGACGCTGACAACGGATACAGTACGATATCCGCACCGGCCTCGCCCAGCTCTTTGGTGTTATACAACTCGGTCTTACCAAACTCGGTAATATTGGCCAATATCGGCACACTCAAAGCGCTCTTAAAGGCGCGATAGTGCGCTAATTCCGTGACCGCTTCGGCAAAGATACCGTCGGCGCCCGCTTCAATACAGGCCTGGGCACGCTCGATAGCCGCATCCAGCCCTTCCTGGGCGAAGGCATCGGTACGGGCCATGATAAAGAAGTCGTCATCGGTACGGGCATCTACCGCCGCCTTGATGCGATCCACCATTTCCTGTTTGGAAACGATCTCTTTATTGGGGCGGTGGCCACAGCGCTTTTGCGCCACCTGGTCTTCGATGTGCACTGCAGCGGCGCCGGCACGGATCATTTCTGCAATGGTGCGCGCGATATTGAAAGCGCCACCCCAACCGGTATCGATGTCCACCAGCAGCGGCAGCGCACTGGCAGCGGTGATGCGGCGCACATCCTCAAGTACATTGTCGAGACTGGTGATACCCAGATCCGGCAGGCCATAGGAGGCATTGGCAACACCGGCACCGGAAAGGTAAATCGCCTTGTGCCCAATACGCTCGGCCATGATCGCGGTATAGGCATTGATGGTGCCTACTACCTGCAAGGGAGAATTTTCAGCGAGTGCAGTGCGAAAACGCGCACCAGCGGAAGGCTTTTGGTTCATGCTCTACCTCAGTTTCTTTTCAATATTCTGTCTGGAAGCGCGGATATGCCGGCGCATTAACAACTCTGCCAGCTCCCCATCCCCTGCCTCTATGGCCTCGATAATATGGCTGTGCTCGCGAAACGCGCGCCGGGCCCTGGGGCTGGGCATGCCCAACTGGTAACGATACATGCGAACCCGGTAATAAAGTCGATTGCACAGTGTGTCGATCAACAAGTCGTTTTTGGAGGCCTGCACTATGCGAAAATGGAAGTCAAAGTCCCCCTCTGGCTGGAAGTAGGCCTTGCCTGCCTGCAACTCCTCCTGCTGCTCGTGGCGGGACAACATCTGGCGCAGTTCCAGCAAATCTGCTTCCGTGCGCTGCTCGGCGGCAAGACGGCAGGCCATGCCCTCCAGAGCCTCGCGCACCTCATAGAGTTCCAGCAGGCCGCGTTCACTCAGCTCAACCACACGGGCCCCCACGTTCACCCGGCGCTGAAGTAAACCCAGGGATTCCAGATGCATCAGGGCTTCGCGCAGGCTGCCGCGACTGGCATTAAAGCGGCGGGCCAGGCCGGGCTCGCTGATTTTACTGCCCGCGGCAATGCGCCCTTCCACGATTTCACCACGCAAAGTCAAAAAAAGACGCTCAGCCAGGCTCTGATGTGGTTCCTGCACTGGGCTGGGTTCTTCGATTGCCCCCATAAGGCACCAGGATTGTCGACAATTATTTACAAGTGTACCGCTTATGGTACTGAAAATACCAGGTCAAAAAAAAAGACCATGCCGGTGATTGTTGACAACCCATGGTGTGTGATGACTTTTCAGGCAACAGTAGTTTTGCCTTCTTTAAGTGGGCATAATAGCGCCCGCGCCAAGTGCGGCTACAGTGCACCCCGCTACCGGGGGCCCCTCTATGCTAATTGGGGCCGGGGAGATAAACCCGGCTTGTGAATTTCCAGGCTCCGGTACAGAACCAGATGACATGGCTGCCGGCACCCAGGTTTCAACAGTGTTATGCCGAAGAGTATTATCAGGCGATGGTTGCCGAGCCCCGAAGAAATCCGAGCCAAGAACGGGCTCAAGTTTCTGGGGACCCTGCTACACGACCCCAACCTGTTTCACCTGAACCGGCACTCGGTTTCTGTCGCATTTGCCGTTGGTGTTTTTACCAGCTTTCTGCCCCTGCCCGGCCAGATGATCATTGCCACCCTGCTGGCCCTGTGGCTGCGCTGCAATCTTCCGCTATCGATTATTCTGGTCTGGATCAGTAATCCGATTACCATGCCAGCGATTTTTTACAGTACCTACAAGCTGGGCAGCTGGGCTCTGGGTACCCCGCCAGTGGATTTCAGTATTGAGCTTTCCTGGGAATGGTTGACCACTGAGGTGGAGAAAATCTGGATGCCACTGTTTGCCGGTTCTCTACTTGCGGGGGCATTCTTTGCGGCCCTGGCCTATTTTGCCATACGCGCGCTCTGGCGCTGGCATGTTGTCAAGCGGTGGAAGCTGCGACTGGAGCGCCGTTCGGCGATCGGTTGATCAGGAATGTTCACAACTCACCAAAATCTCACAATTGGCATGGGTAGAGCCGGCACAACAGGATCCCCCCATGCCTGGCATGGATCAACAATACCTATCAGCCCGTATTTACAACAGATCCTAGCCCTGGTTTGAGCCGGCGTGGTTAACCTGAAGATCCCCTGCGGCAGGGCTACTCATTGCGCAGTGCAGCGGCAGGTTGAACCCGGCTGGCCTGCCATGCGGGGTATAAGGTTGCCAGCAGGCTGAGAAGTATTCCAGCACCTACTACCAGCGCCACATCGGACCAGGCTAGTTCGGATGGCAGGTAATCCACTGGGTAAACATCGGATTTCAGGAACTGCACCCCGAATGCGGATTCCAGACCGGCGACCAGATCCGTTACGGTCAGTGCCCCCAGCACACCGAGGGCGCCGCCGAACACCGCACCAACCAGCCCCACCAGCGCCCCCTGGCTGACAAAGGTCAGCAGTATTTGTTGAGTGCTGGCCCCCATTGTACGCAATATTGCAATATCCGTGTGTTTGTCAACCACAACCATCACCAGGGTGGACACCACATTGAAAGCGGCGATGGCAATGATCAGCAACACCAGCAACCCCACTAGATTGCGGGACATCTGTATCGCCTGGTAGAGGTTGCCGTGAGTGCGACTCCAGTCAGTACCGTAATAACCCGGCTGATCAAGCGCGCGCAGTAAGCGGCGCATGATCCAATTGGCCTCCAGCATATCCGCAACGCGCAGTTGCACACCTGCACCACCGCCATTGCCCGCCAGGGCCTGGGCCTGATCCCAAGATACCAGTGCCAGGGACTGATCCAGAACCGTGCCAGAATGGAAGATGTCAGCCACCCTGAAACCCGCCACACGCGCCGATCGGCGATCGCCACCGGCGCTATCATTGTCAGGTACAATCAGGGACAGGTACGCCCCCTGCGTCACGCCCAGTTTTTCTGCAATACCGCGCCCGAGGATGATACCGGGCTCGACGGTGTCCATCAGCTTGGGGAAAGCCTCGGAACCGAGAAAATCCCGGATGCTGGATACTTCGACGATGGTACCCGGATTGATCCCTTGCACGAGTAAGGGTGTGACTTCCCCCCCGCGCCGGGCCAACGCATTGACTTGCCACACTTCCGCTGCCGACATCACTTCGGGATCGGCAGCCAGCTGGCGGCGCAGGGCGGACCAGTCGATAGCGGGGCTGGCATTATAGATGGTGGCGTGGGGCATAATGCCGAGGATGCGCTCACGCAGCTCACGATCAAAGCCGTTCATGATCGACATCACCACGATCATCAGGGCGACACCCAGAATCAGCCCTGTCATGGATAAACCGGAAATAAACGAAACCAGCCCCGCGGAGTCATCCCCACGACGCCGGGCACCAGCGTAGCGCAGGCCAATAAATGTGGGTATCGGTTTAAACATGGTCACCCTGGTGCCAGTTGCTGAGGAGCGCACCGTCGATCAGGTGCAGGCAGCGGTCCAGTGCTGCGGCGAGGTCCGGGTCATGGGTCACAATCACAAAACTGATCCCCATATCCCGGTTGAGCTGATCCATCAGCTTGTGGATCTCCTGGGCCGTTGCCCTGTCCAGATTGCCGGTGGGCTCGTCCATCAGTACGCAGGACGGCCGTGCCACCAGGGCTCGGGCGATGGCAACCCGCTGGCGTTCACCGCCGGATAGCTGTGACGGCTTATGCTCGAATCGCCTTCCGAGCCCCACCGCCACCAGAGTGGATTTGGCCTCAGAGCGGGCTTTGGCCACACTGTGCCCGCCAATCAAAAGTGGCATAGCCACATTCTCCAGTGCGGTAAACTCGCTGAGGAGGTGGTGAAACTGGTAAACAAACCCGAGTTGCTTGTTGCGCAACCTGCCGCGCTCGTTGACGCTGAGACCGGCCAGATTATGTCCCGCCACCCAGACTTGACCCGCACTCGGAGTATCCAGGCCGCCCAACAGGTTGAGCAGGGTCGATTTCCCCGAGCCGGAGGCCCCGACAATCGCCAGCTTTTCTCCGTGCCTGACCTCCAGGTCGGCACCCTGCAATACCGACAGTTCCCTGCCGCCCTGGTGATAGGATTTGTGCAGCTGCCGGCAAGCCAGTACGGCCTCATTGCCGGCCTGCACCGTCTGAGGCTGCTCAGTATCTATTTCCACTCGGCTGTTCATAAGGTTGTTGCGCTGCTCCCTAACTCTAATAGGTCACTTCTGAAATAATCTCTAACTCATTGATTTATCAATTCATTCGCAGAGAGGGTTCCCGCCAGCTCTGTCCCGCACAGCAGGGACTGTTCGGCATCCGTTTCCCCGGTTGTGTTAGGGAACCTTTTGCCGCCACCAGAAATCTTCAATTTACTTTGAAAAGATTTATTAACTTCTTGATTTATATGAATTTATTCATACCTTAACGCTTCAGCAGGTTCAATCTGTGCCGCCCGCCAGGCAGGAAACACCGTTGCCAGCAGGCTCATGCACACCGCGGCCGAGAGCACCACCACAGCATCACCCACTCGGAACTCCGAGGGTAGATAGCTCACAAAAAATACACGGGGATCGAATATTTTGCCTCCCATGAGATTTTCCGCCCAAGACACTATGTCGGTGAGGTTGAGGGCAATCAGGAGACCCAATACCGCGCCGACGAAGGCACCGATAATGCCAATGGCACTGCCCTGCACCATAAACACTGCCATGATTTGACGGGAAGTCAGACCGAGGGTTCTCAGCACGGCAATATCAGAGCGCTTGTCTGCCACCATCAGCACCAACGCGGAAACAATATTGAAGGCAGCCACAGCAACGATAATCAGCAGCATCAAAGTGACCACAGTCTTTTCCATTTTCACCGCCTGGAACAGACTGCCCTGGGAATGGCTCCAGTCCTCGCCGCTAAACCCCTCACCGAGCGCCTGCGCGTAGAGGGAGACTCTGCCCAGGGCGTTATCCATATCGTCAAAGCGCAGTTGCAGGCCTTGAACCCTGCCGGTCAACCGCATCAGCCGGGCCGCATCCTCGATATTGATCAAGGCCACATTCTGGTCCACCTGTGCGCCCACCGAGAAAACCCCGGCTACTGTGAAGCGCTTTGTGCGGGGAAAAATACCCGCTGGTGTGACGGCCACCTCCGGCAGGGTCAAAATAACGGATTCACCGGGAACCACATTCAGCTGCTGTGCAAGAATGCGACCGAGAACGATCTGGTAGCTGCGCGGTTGCAGACTATCCAGGCTGCCCATGATGATATGCTCGCCCACTGCAGAGACACTGGGCAGCGCTGCTGGATCCACACCCTGAAACTGGGCTCCCTGGCTGTTGCCATTTGCACTCAACAGGGCAAAGCCCTGCACAAACGGGCTTGCCTCTTCCACATGGGGCTGTTGTTCCAGTTGTTGCGCCGTTTCGCGCCACTCCTGCAAGCCGCCATCGCGTTCGACAAAACCGTGGGGAACAACGCTCAAAATGCGTGTTTTCAGCTCACGATCAAAGCCGTTCATCACGGAGGTGACAACAATCAGGGCAAAGACACCCAGCGCCATGCCCAGCAGGGAGAAGCCGTTGATAAAGGAAATAAACTGCTGCCGGCGGCGAGCGGCAATATATCTCAGACCAATAAACAGGGGGACAGGTTTCAGCATAGGGTCGATTTAAACGGAAAAGAGGCAATAAATCCAAGTATTTAGACAATTTCAGCCCTCAGGGCAATATCTCACGCAGACCACCTGCCTCCCGAAGATCGATCCTTTCAGCTAATTGGCTCGTCTGCCCCTGTACTGGCGCTTTTACGCCTGAATGCCAAAGTGTCCACCACTGCTGGCCGCAAACACCAAGTACCCGGGCAGTCCCGGGCCGATGATGTCATCACAGGACACCAGTTGCTGGGAATCAGGCCGGTCCCTGCCCGCTATCCCGGCCAGTATGCCCCGGGATTTTTTGCTGGAAAACGTGAAGGCAGCCAAGTGTTCTGGCGGAATTTCTGTTTTAATGGGGGACGCACTGGAACACCGACTGGAGAACACTCTATGTTCAGCAGACATCGCAGCGGGGCCTCTACGATTGTGGGCACGCTGGCACTGCTCTTTGCCTTCAGCACCCAGGCAAAGCCTTTGGACATACCCCAAAATCTCGATAAGATTGACCTCTCCTTTGAGCAGGTCCGCGGGTTGAAGAAAGATGCCGTCACCACTCGCCTGGGCGACCCTTTGAGTATCGAAGGCCCCGTGGGTGAACCGGCAATCACCCGCTGGGAATATGCAGACTTCTATGTCTATTTTGAGTGGGATACTGTGCTACACACGGTGAAGAAACCCAGCGGCTGAGCTTTCACTTATTTCACCACACCGGACAAGGCGCCCTGCTCCACGCCAGGCACATAAATGGCGATTCTTTCCTGCTGCTGGTACCCGCCAGCAGGGCGCTCCTGGTTACAACCCCTCATCCTGGCATACCTGCCGGATAAGATCCTATACCTCTGGCATATATTTTACCGGGTGCCATATTCACCCAGATACGGAGAACAATGGAACCACAGATGGAAGGCTACGAATATCAAAAGAGACAGGTCGCTCTTGACAAAAACAGAGAATTCCGTATTGGCGAGGGCAAGATCAGCGGCTACGCCTCCATTTTCCTCGGGGCACTCAGTTTACTTGCGGTACTTGCCTATCTGTTCCCCTCTCACCTTACCACTACCGAGTTGCGCCAGGTTTACGATGCGGGGTCCCTGCAGAAAATACTGAAGTACGGCATGTACTTTTCCCTCTTCTTTGGCGCGCTCACCTTTTATTTGAGGAAATATCGGCGCATGGGGCTTGCCGGCATAGTCCTGACTGCAACCGCTTTCCTCTTAGGGGGCTACACGGTTCCTGTGGATCCCGTTGAGGCTAAGCGGCTGTCACTGGGGGTTGACTGGCTGATTCTCGCTTTCCTCGGCTCGGTAATCGTTTTTGTTAGCCTCGAAAAGCTCTTCCCCAAATACGAAAACCAGGTAATCCTGCGCAAGGAATGGGGGTTGGATCTTTTCTATTTCTGCTTCAACCACCTGGCAATCTCCGCCATCCTGATCTACGCCAACTACCATGTCACCCACTTCGATTGGGCGGTAAGTGCAGAGGTGCAGGCATTGATCGGTTCGGTCCCCATAGCATTGCAATTGGTCGTGGTAATTCTCTGTGCAGATTTTGTCCTCTACTGGGAACATAGGATCTTTCACGAGACTCAATACCTGTGGCCGGTCCATGCAGTACACCATTCTGTTCAGAATATGGATTGGTTGGCCGGCTCCCGCAGCCACTTTATCCAAACTTTTTCTGAAAGAGCCATGGTGATGGTACCTTTGTACCTCTTGGGTGTGGGTGAGACGGTACTGAACCTGTACGTGGCTTTCGCCGCCCTTCAGGCTGTGCTGATTCACTGCAATGTCGGCCTGCCATTCGGCCCCCTCAAGTACATTTTCGTAACCCCCCAATTCCACCACTGGCACCACAGCTCCGAAAAACCTGCCATTGATACCAATTATTCGGCCCATACCATCCTGTTCGATTGGCTATTCAATACCATGCATTTTCCCAGGGAGCACTGGCCGGCCAAATATGGAACCACCGGGAAATTCCCACAGAGCTACCTGGGCCAAACGCTTTATCCCATTACAGCCCTACTCAAGAAACTTTAAAAAATCGGAGGCCAGAAAGGTGAGATCTATCGCAGCCTTTCTACTGCTACTTGTTGCCTGTCCCGCCAGGACCGAGGTCACCCTGGTGCAGGTCATTAAATCGGAGAACAAGATGCTGTTGATGGATGGTCAGAAGGTGGTGAAAACCTACCATATCGCCCTTGGAGCATCCCCGAAAGGGCACAAGATGCAGGAAGGGGATCAGAAAACACCCGAAGGGCGCTACATCCTGGATTACAAAAAGGAAGATTCCGCTTATTACCGCGCCATGCATCTCTCTTACCCCAATAGCCGGGACAGGGCCCAGGCCGAAGTCCGGGGCGTATCCCCGGGCGGCTTTATTATGGTTCACGGGCAGCGCAACGGGCTGGGCTGGTTCGCGCCACTCACACAGCGCTTTAACTGGACCCAGGGCTGCATTGCCCTCAGCAACAGTGAAATGGATGACTTCATGGCCCTGGTGCAGACTGGAACCCCCATAGAGATTCGCTGGTAGGTGCCAGACTGCCTCGACCCGGTGCGCCCTGGGGCTGGATTTCCCCATGGCAACAGGTCAATATGCCCGCCGTAACCTTCCCGAGGTGGATTGCTTCATTTTTAGGCAACCTGGCAATGCCCCACCCATAGGACTAACGAGACACCGATTGAAAATGACAGTAAAAGTCGAACCCATAGATAACCTGTTGAAATCCAGCGGTCGCGAGGGCGAAGAAGTGCGCGTGCAGGGCTGGATCAGAACCCGCCGGGACTCAAAAGCCGGCCTTTCCTTCCTCGCTGTGCACGATGGCAGCTGCTTTGACCCGATCCAGGTGGTTGCCGAGAATCACCTGCACAACTACCAGTCGGAAGTACAGCGACTGACTACCGGTTGCGCGGTAGATATCCTTGGCACCATCAAGCCTTCTGAGGGCAAGGGGCAGTCTATTGAACTGCTCGCCGCAGAGGTGCAGGTGGTCGGCTGGGTGGAGGACCCGGATACCTACCCGATGTCCCCCAAGCGCCACACCATGGAGCACCTGCGTGAACACGCCCACCTGCGTCCACGCACCAATGTGAGTGGTGCCGTGGCCCGGGTGCGCCATTGTATTGCCCAGGCGATTCACCAGTTCTTTCACCAGAACGGTTTCAACTATGTACATACCCCGATCCTCACCGCCTCTGATTGCGAGGGCGCCGGTGAGTTGTTCCGGGTGAGCAGCCTGGATATGGAAAATCTGCCGCGAAACGAGCAAGGCGCGATTGATTTCAGCAAAGACTTCTTTGGCGAAGAGAGCTTCCTCACCGTATCCGGCCAGCTGAATGCGGAGGCCTACTGCCTGGCCCTATCCAAGGTGTACACTTTCGGCCCGACCTTTCGCGCAGAAAATTCCAACACCACCCGTCACCTTGCCGAGTTCTGGATGGTAGAACCGGAAGTGGCTTTTGCCGACCTGGCCGATATTGCCGACCTGGCTGAACAGGTACTGAAGCACGTCTGCAAGGCCGTTCTGAGCGAACGTGCAGACGATATGGCGTTCTTTACCCAGCGTATCGATAAAGAGGCCATCAGCCGCCTGGAAAATATCATTGAGAAGGCATTTGCCCGCATCAATTACTCTGATGCCATTGAAATTCTGGAAAACTGCAAGGAGAAATTCGAGTTCCCGATATCCTGGGGAGTCGACCTTGCCTCCGAGCACGAGCGTTATCTCGCCGAAGTGCACTTCAAAAAGCCTGTCATTGTGATGAACTATCCAAAAGACATCAAAGCTTTTTATATGCGCATGAATGATGATGGCAGGACAGTGGCCGCCATGGATGTACTGGCTCCTGGAATCGGTGAGATTATCGGCGGGGCACAGCGCGAGGAGCGCCTGGAAAAACTCGACGAACGCATGGATGAAATGAATATTCCCAGTGCACACCTGGACTGGTATCGCGATCTGCGCCGGTATGGCACAGTCCCCCATGCAGGTTTTGGCCTGGGCTTTGACCGCCTTGTATCCTACCTGACAGGCATGTCTAATATCCGGGACGTAATCCCTTTCCCACGCACACCAAAAAATATTTCTTTCTGAGAGAAAAGCCCCGTGTTGCGGGGCTTTCACTATATATCTGCGTTTCACTTTTCTGTCAGCAATTCCGCCATTTACTGACACAACAGTATTGACTATTTTGTCAACGCGCAGGGTCTAGAGACGTTTTTCGAGCAAGGCTTCTCTCTTATTAAAATGCTGCCACAAAAAAATTTACTTTTTACAAGAATGCACCGTAACACGTGGTTGTCATTTTATTCCTGTTCATAAAGTGAATTTTCTGGGGCGCCTGACCAAGACTTAATTTTTAACCTGATGTGCGTATCTAGCTTCCAGGCACCAACAAAATCTACACACTTTATTCCCGCCGAATATCCTTTTTCCTTTTATAGAATATTGAACATGCAGGGCGCAACAGAACAATGTTTTAAATGTGACCGCCTGCATAAGAACAGTCCTGTATGCAAGAAATAAAAATGGCAGATAAGGAAATTTGGCACGAGATGAAAAGATGAGATGCACGACATTATTTTTTTCCTGAAGAATAACCGTATTGACATCCGGGCCCTGAAAATTGATCTTACCCCGGCTTTCATCGAAGCAGAAAATAACCATAAATAAAAATAAGGATCATCCTATGCAATTCTCTTGTCGAACCCTTTTCTTCGGCAAAGCGCTGGCGTTTTGTGCACTCACTACACCTCTGGCTGTCGATGCACAAAGCAGCGAAGCGTTTGACAATACAAACCATAATGCCAATTTTCTCCGCTGCGGCACCAAGCACCCAAGTTCTGAGGAAGCCATGATGAAAGAGCGCCACCTCAGCAACCTGCGAGGCAAGCCGGGTGGTGGTGATGGTGGCAGCGGCTATATACCCCGTCCTGCAGGCTCTGTTTCAGTCGATGTGTATTTTCATGTAATCACCGACAACAGCAATAACGGTGCAGTTTCAAACGGTGACATCAACAACCAAATGAATATCCTGAATGCGGCTTTTGCAAAAACTCCATTCACATTCAATCTGGTCTCCACAACCACTACAGCAAATGACAGTTGGTTTAACCTGAACTCTGGTTCCACAGAGGAATCCGCCATGAAATCTGCTCTGCGTGTAGGGGGGTGCAGGGGACCTCAACATTTATGCCGCAAACATTGGCGGAGGCCTGCTGGGCTGGGCAACCTTTCCCAGCAGCTATGCCTCCAGCCCCGTTCGCGATGGCGTGGTAGTATTGACCGGTTCATTGCCCGGTGGTGATTCCGCACCATTTAACGAAGGGGATACTCTGGTACATGAGGTGGGGCACTGGCTCGGGCTGTATCATACATTCCAGGGAGGATGTAATGGCGATGGTGATTTCGTCACCGATACACCGGCGGAAAGATCGCCGGCAAACGGTTGCCCTGTAGGCCGTGACTCCTGCACAAAGGGTAAAAATGCCGATGGCCTGGACCCGATCCACAATTTTATGGACTATATCTATGATGCCTGTATGTTTGAATTTACCAATGGGCAGTCCAATCGCGCTGACGAGTTAAGCAATATCTATCGCGGCCTTTAAATACAATGGAGGGGGCTCCCCCCTCCCGATCGAAACTCTCCATTTTGCCATGAAGACTTTTCTTGCTTTTCTGGTGCTGTTCGCTTTGCCTGTGACTGCACAACAGCGCCTGGCCATTCCGGCTTATATCACCTGTGATCACAACCAACTCACAGCCTGGATGGGGGAAATCAAATACCTCAATCACCAAACCGGCACACTCAATCTCGCTCTGACAACCGACTACCAGACAGAAGAATCCTTACAATTGCATTATCCCACTGAAGCGGCTTTATTGGCACAGATGCGTCTACACGGTGTCCCATTCACCAAAAACGATTGGCGCCAGTTGTATGAATCTGATGGAACCCTGCGCAATCAGCTGCGCGCAGTAATCTGGCTTTGTGAAGATTCCAGCACCGAGCCTGTCATCAACTGGCAGCCGCCCAAGTAATTCCGCTCTCCCATTGAAAAAGTGCCAACGAATACTGGCGAGATTCCGGCTGCCAAAAGGCTGTCCGGCACTGTGAACGGCAGTTGAAGTGGCACTCTCAATAAAATGTCTGTCTTCAATGCGCAATGCTTCGAAAGCGACAGCCGATGCCGCCATCAGAAAATCCGTGAAAAGAGTGCAAGTACAGCACTGTTGGGAGCAAACCTGATTTTCTTCCGTTGTTCAGGGCAGCGGCTATTTCAGAGTCACACCTGATGCGTAATCGATCAGGCAGACAGCTACAAAACCCAAGTTGCTTTTCTGCCGCTTCAACAACCATCGCAAAGCCGTTGGGAGTCACCACTGCCCTGTTGCTTTTAGCAGGACACTAGGTCTGCTCCAGGCGCGCGATGTAGCATGGCCAAAAAAGCCCAGGGAGAATCAGCGCGTTGATACAACTCCCCTATACCGCTCAAGGGTTTCTGTTTGAATTCTGCCATTGCGTGGGGGGGGGTAAAATCGGTACGTACTTCAACTGGAAAGATCGCCTGCCGAGGACTGTCAGGCACCTGGGAAACAGCCAGGGGGTTTGGGCAGTATCTTCCCTTCTCAAGCCTGTATACTATTTCGACAGCAGTCATCAGGAAAAATGACCACATGGTCAAAACTACTCTTTCCACTTTAAATTTACGGTGACTGATTATATCCACCATTCACCCTTTAGGAGAAAAAACCTAACTTTCCATTGAAATTAACTTTATTATGCCCAATATGTAAAAACAAAGAAATATTCATCTCTGATTAGAGGTGTTTCATGCCCCTAGGAGCTTTCAACCTTTATACTTGTCCTAAGCTATAGTTCGCCGGGCCATAAAGGCTGGCTGCTTATGAAGTAGGACGTATAAAGAGATTCTCTATGCTTACCAATCGGACCGCCGCACTCTTTTTCAGCTTCTTAGTAATTGGCCCGCTTTCCACAACCGCTCTAGGGGATATTGAGCACCTTGCGCCAGAAAAGGGCCAGGGCGGTACAGCCAGGGAAATCGTCAGCAAATTGGAAATGCTGCACTACAACAAGATCAAGGTTGGCGACAAAATGTCAGAGAGCCTGTGGAACGAATACATCGACGCACTGGATCCTACCAAAAGCTACTTTTTGGCCTCTGATATCAATGAGTTTCGTGCATGGCAAAACAGGATGGATGACCAGCTGCGTGCCGGCGATGTAAAAGCGGGCTTTGAGATCTACAACCGTTTTCGTCTGCGTATGAGCACCCGCCTCGATAAAATCCTCTCACAACTGGACAAGAGCCTCCCCCCCTTTAACTTTGACCGCAATGAGTCTCTGGAGCTGGACCGCGAAGAAAGTAAATGGCCTGAATCCGCCAGTGCTGCCGATGACTTGTGGCGCAAACGGCTCAAGAGTAGTGTGCTGAGCCTGCGGCTCACGGGTAAAACTGACGAAGAAATTCGTGACCTGCTGGTACGCCGCTACAAAGGCCAGCAAAAACGTCTGCAACAGCAAAACAGCGATGATGTATTTGAACTCTACATGAATTCACTGACACGTCTCTACGACCCACACAGCAACTACCTTTCCCCGCGCTCCCTGGAAAACTTCAATATGAGCATGTCCCTCTCCCTGGAGGGAATCGGTGCGGTTTTGCAGGCAGACGAAGAGTACACCAAGGTAGCCCGCCTGGTAGCCGGCGGGCCCGCTGATCGCACTGGCAAGATCAAGCCCAACGACAAAATCGTGGGTGTCGGCCAGGACAAGGAGGGAGAGATGGTGGACGTGGTCGGTTGGCGTCTCGACGATGTGGTTGACCTCATCCGTGGCAAGGCCGGCACCTATGTGCGGCTTGAAACCATCCCCACCGGTGGTGATGGCACCCACAAGACCATCTTGATCAAGCGCAGTAAGGTAAAACTGGAGGATCAGGCAGCCAAGAAGGCGGTATTTGAATTCTCCGATGGCAAAAAGAATTACAAAGTCGGCGTGATTAACTTGCCCACTTTCTATATCGATTTCGACGCCTATCGCCGCCGCGATCCCAATTACAAAAGTACTACCCGCGATGTGGCCAAGTTGCTGACAGAATTAAAAGAGGAAAATGTTGACGGCATTATCCTGGACCTGCGCAATAATGGTGGTGGCTCCCTGCAGGAGGCCACCATGCTCACCGATTTGTTTATCGATCAGGGCCCGGTGGTGCAGATCCGTCACGCCAATGAACAGATTTCACGGCACAACCGCTCCCGTTCGCGGGCCATGTATCGCGGACCGCTATTGGTACTGATCAACCGCCTCTCGGCCTCCGCATCGGAGATCTTTGCCGGTGCCATCCAGGACTATAACCGCGGATTGGTAGTGGGCAACCAGTCTTTCGGCAAGGGTACCGTGCAAACCATGGCTCCCCTCAAGGAAGGCCAGCTGAAAATCACCCAGTCCAAATTCTACCGCGTGTCCGGTGACAGCACCCAGCATGCCGGCGTAAAACCGGATATCCTCATGCCGCAAATGATTAATGCTGAAAGTGTGGGAGAAAGTGCCTATGATACCGCCCTGCCCTGGGATCGCATCCACGCCGTCCCCCATGCAAAATATTTGAACCTCAAAAGCCTGATTCCCAGCTTGATCAGCAAACACAATAAACGCACTGAGTCGGACCCGGACTTTATTTTTCTGCGCGACCAATTCAAGTTCGAAAGCGAACGCAGTGATAAAAAATACATCTCCCTCAACGAAGTCATGCGCGAGCATGAAAGAGAGGCGGTGAACCAGCGTCTGCTGTCTATGGAAAACCGTCGCCGCAGTGCCAAAGGCCTAGAACCCTACAAGGATTTCGAAGCCTATGAAGAGAGTGAATCTGAGGAAGTGGCCGCTATTGGTGGTCCAGTTGAAATCAAGCTGGAAAAAGACCCCGTTTTGAACGAAGCCGGCTATATAATGGCGGACTTTATCGGACTGTCTGATAAAGCCAGCAAGGCCCCGCCTCAAGTCGCCAATTTCTAAAGTCTGACGGGTTCTGGGAGAACGAACCAACTCCAGGCCGGGCAAGCCCGGCCTTTTTATTGGGGGAAAACAATGAAAGCCGTATCCTTTAACGTCAACAGTATTCGCACACGCCTGCACCAGATGCAGGCACTGGTAGACAGCCATCAGCCAGACATTATTGGCTTACAGGAAACCAAGGTTACCGACGAGGAGTTTCCGGTGGACGCGATCCGGGATTTGGGTTATGAAGTGATCTACTATGGCCAAAAGACTCACTACGGCGTTGCCCTGCTCTCGCGCCTGCCGTTTATCGATCGGGACTATGGCTTTCCCAAAGATGCGCCCAATGCCCAACGCCGCCTGGTGATGGGTAAATTCGATATCGGTGGCCCGGAACCGCTCACTGTGATCAATGGCTATTTTCCTCAGGGAGAGAACCGTAACCACCCACTCAAGTTTCCGGCTAAACAGAAGTACTATGCAGATCTGCAAACGTACCTGCAGACCACCTGCATACCGCAAGCGCCGGTATTGGTGATCGGTGATATGAATATTTCCCCCACAGATTTGGATATCGGTATTGGCGAATCCAACCGCAAACGCTGGCTGCGCGACGGTAAATGCAGCTTTCTGCCAGAGGAGCGCGAATGGTTGCAGAGAATCCAGAACTGGGGTTTGGTAGATACCTTCCGTGCAAAAAATCCACAAACCGATAATGTTTTCAGCTGGTTTGACTACCGCAGCCGCGGGTTCGACCGCGACCCCAAGCGGGGCCTGCGTATCGACTTGATTCTGGCTAGCAATTCCATGATGAAAAACTGTATTGGCACTGGCATTGACTATGATATTCGCGCAATGGAGAGGCCCTCGGACCATGCCCCTGTATGGGCAGAGTTCAAGCTCTAAACACCAGCGTAATGCCGGAGTTTAGACCCAGGCTTTCTTCCGCTTTTTCATAGGAACACTCCCCGGAAACCAACCCGGAGGTGACCCGCAACATGCCCGTAATGCCCGGGCAATTGCGCTCCGTGCGCCTACTGACCGCTGCACTGAATCTGAGCCCGCTCAAGACTTTAGGCCCTCAGCTCAAAAGCACCGTGCCAATATGTTACCGGAGAATCCTGTCCACCAGGATTCTCACAAAATATTCTGGTCTTTACCCAGCTTCTCCGACTTCCTTAACCCCCACCTCTCTCACCTCGCGAGCCTTTTTGCGACCATATAGTACCAGCAGCATACCCATTGGAAACATCACCACCCCATATACCGCAGAGGGTATCGACATTTCTCTGGAGTGCAGAAGCGTTAGGGTTACCATCAGGCCGATGGTACCATTTTTGATACCCAGCTCTGTCGCCACCGCCAGGCCATCGCGCAGGGGAAGGCCACCGATTCGACTGAATACCAGCCCCAAAAATATCCCCGAAAGGTTCAGCAGGATAACCGAGGGCCCCGCCTGCGACATGAGTTCGCCAATGCGCTCACGCATTCCCCACACCAGCTGCACTACCAGAATCAACAATACCAGTGCACCAAAAATACTGACAATACTCTCGGCGCGACTGGCAAGAGGCGGGTTCCAGGCCCGCACCAGCATGCCGAGTACCACAGGCAACAAAACAATAACCGATAGCATGACCACTGTCCTGACAAAGGGCAGAACAATTTCCTGCTCAGCACCAAAATAGGTACGCAAAGCGTAATTGGTAAAAAAAGGCAGACTCAGGATGGTGATCAAACTCGCAGATACTGTCAGAACGATGGACAACGCAACATTGCCACGTGCGAGCAGTGTAAACAGATTAGAGGTCGTCCCCCCCGGACATGCCGCTATAATCACCAGGCCCACTGCGATCTCAGCGGGTAGACTGAGCGCCCAGCAAAGGGTGAAGGCCACAAATGGCAATAATATAATCTGTATGATGGTACCAAGTAGTAAGCCCCTGGGCCTGACAGCGACATGGTGGAAATCCCTGACCGTCAGGGTCATCCCTATACCAACCATAATAATGAACAGTGCAATGGGTAAGCCAATCGAGATCATGGGTCCTGATTCCACATTTATCTCCTGATACCGTAATGAGTGATGAAATAGGTTGGTTCCATGATGCGTCAATAAGCCCTTTAGGCAGAGTCTGCAGGCACTGGCCTTACACCGATGGATACCTTCCTCCAAAAATAATAGCGCTAGCTGCAGGCTGAGATCAGCAAGAAGGCGTGGCCGTAGTATACCCAGGTTTCATCAGGACACTGATTGGCAAGTTTCAATACAGAGACAGACCATAGTGGTGAGCACGCCTCCATTTCCACAAAAGTTAAAA